>JBAXTC010000730.1:0-3917 GCA_037130375.1 Verrucomicrobiota bacterium
ATAAAAGTTCTACCATGAGCAAACTCACCCGCAAATACAGCCTGACAACCACCTTCGCCGCTCTGGCGCTGCTGGCGGCCATCGCCGCGCAGGCGTCGGTGACGGTCACCAACGTCACGGCGGCGGTGAGCGCGACGACGCTCTCGGGCGACATCGGTTCATGTGTCGCTACCGAGATCGGCAAGTGAAAAGACCCTCGAATTTGGCAGTTGACAATAAATCTCTCGCTTGGCAGTGTCCTTCCAATGGGTGGGACGCCAAAAAACCTCACCCGCGAAGCGCTTGCGAAATGCGGAGCGCAATGAAGCGAATTAACGCAATAACATCAGAGGTCGAAGGACCTTGGAAGCGTAAGACTTCCCTGGGGAAAGGAATCATTATGGCCCGTTCACACGTCGCTCTTGTTCTGTTTTCACTTTTAGCCACCGCCGCCAATCTCCCCGTTCACGCCGCACCGGATAACGCGCCAGCCGGTGCGGCCGCCACCAGCCAGCCAATTATGCCTGACCCGGCGGCTTTAGCCCAGCACTACGGCCCCTTCCGCAACGATGCCTCACGCGGCATCCCAGCGGGCGTCCGGGCGCGGCCAATGCCGGCCAACAACTGGTTGGCCCCGAAACAACGCGAACCGGAGAAGGCCACCAACGCCGTTCTGGTTAAGGTTCACTCCGCACAGTCCCGCGCGCTAGCCGGTAAGGCCCTTGCGGCCCAAGCGGAGACCCCGGATGAAATCGTCAACCGGGTGCTGGGAAAAGGAGCCGTCAAAGGGGTTCAGAAGGTTTTGCAACTTAAGACCTCGGCGGCAAAGAATGCCACCGGTCGCCTTGCCCGTATCCGGGAAGAGGTCGCGGCCCATGTGACCGAGAAAGGACTCGACCGCTGGCACCGGGTGCAATTGGCCGGTATCACCGCAGAAGAAGCTGTCAACCTACTGAAGAAAGATGACGCCGTCGAACTGGCTGAGCCGGAATACATCTTTCGCCCCGCAGATCTCGAAATTCCCGATGCAACAACCGACCCACTGCTGGCCGACCAATGGCACCTGGATGACGCTCGGGTAAAGGAATCCTGGGAATACCTCAAAAGCCTGGGCATGCCGCCGGGTGGCAGCCGGGATGTCGTGGTTGCCGTCATTGACACCGGCGTGGATTACACCCATCCGGATCTCGCGGCTAACATGTGGGTGAACGCCCTGGAAGTCGCGGATGGGCAGGATTCGGACGGCAACGGTTATGTGGACGACATTCACGGAGTTGATACCACGACGGATGTTGCTTCCAAGCGGGGAAACCCACAGGATGACAATGGCCATGGCACCCATGTAGCCGGAATCATTGCCGCCCAAGGACGAAACGGTCAGGGTGGTGTGGGGGTCGCTTACAACGTGCGCATTATGGCTATCAAGGCGGCGCAATATTCGGGTGTGCTGGCGGCATCCCAAGTTGCGGCGGGGGTTTATTACGCGGTGGAGAACGGCGCGGATGTAATCAACATGTCGTTCGGCGGCTACGGGAAGTCCACAGTTTTGGAGGACGCGCTCAGTATCGCATTTGGCCAGGCTGTGCTGGTGGCAGCAGCCGGCAATGACGGCAAACCCAACGCCTCCGAGTGCGACAAGAATAACTGGGGAGCGATGTATCCTGCCGCCTATAACTGGGTGTTGGGAGTCATGGCGCAACAGAGATTTCCCAGCTCAAACGGAGATTGGTTGGCATCTTTTTCAAACTGGGATTGCACCCCGGGAGATTTGGTGGAGTATGAGGTGATGGCTCCTGGAGTGGGCATTTGGAGCACATTACCGAATGCTACCTACAGTGCCTGGTCGGGAACCTCCATGGCGACTCCGGTGGTGTCCGGAATTGCCGCCCTGCTGCGCACTCGCTGGCCGGACAAGGATACGTATTCATCACGTTTTATCATGGGGCAACTCGCCAGCACGACAGCGCTTTGGCAGGGTCGAACGGATCCGATTACAAAGGATATCAAGTATTTCGGCGCCGTGGATGCGCTGGCCGCCCTCACCAACGTAGCCAAGCCCAGCGTTAGTTATCTTCAACATTGGGTCTTTGATCAGCCCTCGATTACTGCAGCCAACGATAATGATGGAGTTGTGGATGCGGGAGAAACGGTGGATCTGGCAATTCAATTGCGAAATCAATGGGGCCGAGCCGACAATGTTACAGTTAAGCTCGAGGCATGGGCGGCAGGCGCAGTTGCGCCCGACCCCTACATTACGATCAACACCGATACAGTTAACTTTGGCTCAATCGGCTCCTTTGCCTCGAAAGAGAACGGATTAGTTCGCGACTCCGGCGGCGCGGTAGTTGGCACGACCAATGCATTTCGTTTTACTGCATCTCCGCACACTCCCAATGACCATATCATCCCATTCCGGCTGACAATCACCGCATCCAATGGACTTGATTCGGCCGACCACACCCTCTACACGAGCGAGGCCCGCTTTTACTTGGTCGTTCAGCGGGGACGACAGGTGCCTTCTGTAATCACGAATGACATGGTGTTGGATAGCGGGAGTTACTGGATTATTGATAGGCCCGTTTTGGTTCCACAAGGTGTCACCTTGACTATAACCGAAGGTGCACAGGTTCAGTTTTGGAGCAGCCAGCCGGGGAATGTTTATGCTAATCAATTGACCCCTTACGTGCAGGTGGAGGGAAACCTGATTGTGCACGGTTCTTCGGCTAGGCCAGTGAGCTTCTTTCCAAGCTCCCTGTATCCAGAATACGCGCTTATTGTGTTTAACAGTGCAGGCTATATTGGATTTGACTACTTTGATGTGGTCAACCCTTGGTTCGGATCGCCTAGAACCCTCCAAGACCCAGAATTTTTTGGCGTAATGCCCGCACAACGCAACCCATTTGATCGGGTGTCTCATGGACGTGTTGCCCAAGCAGGAGGTAATCTTTATGGTCTTTGGGAAATTATTACTGGTCCGCTTTCATATCTGGGGCCGCGCGTGTTGGCAAAGAGCCAGGGTGGATCTATTTCCAACACGGCATTTTACAATTGTGGCCTAGCACCAGGATGGGCGCCAGAAGCCATGGGTGGCCTTGGCACGACGGCAGAAGTATTCCGCATGAATCTACTTGATTCGTGTAGGTTCAGGGAGATGGGCGGACCAGTAACAAAAATAACTCAAACGGTGTTCCTGCGAAACTACAGCCCACTCCGCGGTGGTCTCGCAAGTTCCTATTCCTGTGGAGATAGCGTCGATAGCGGAAACGTTAGTTCTAATGCCTTTCTCAACGAATGGTGGCAGACAGACGTTCAAGCCAAGTGGGGTCGCTTTGTTGTTCCCGTCGGTAGAGGTTCAAACTGGTTCATAACCAGCAACTTCTGGGGCACAACATCCCGCACCCTCATCGACACAGCCATTTGGGACGCTGAGGATGACTTCAACCTTGGGGAATGCGTTTATGAACCAATTCTGGAGACGGCTCCAGAAAGCTGTTGGCCGTTTGTGGTGAATGTTAGCCTTTCGACGCCAACCGCCACAAACGCAACGTCCGTGGGCGCTGAACCGGTCACCTTCACGGTTACGTTCAATCGCGATATGGATACCAACAATAGTCCGCAGGTTTCATTCGGCCCCGCGATGCCGTTTACCGATTTCACTGTTCGACCACGCGAGGGGTGGGTGGATGCGCGGACCTGGTGCGGTGCTGCACAAGTTGGGCCATTAACCGGGGATGGATGGCAATACATGCGGGTCGCAGGAGCGGTGGCAGCGGATGATCCCTGGCTTGTTTGTGGCGAGGATTCAGGCCGCTTCCGTTTCGAGACCATCACCTCCGGCACGGAGTCCATGAACCTTCAGGCAACGGGAAGCGAGGGAAAGGTTGACTTGAGTTGGATGCAGGACGATTTCGAGTTGCTGGCGGGCTACAACCTCTACC
>JBAXTC010000731.1:0-3910 GCA_037130375.1 Verrucomicrobiota bacterium
GGCGGACCCGGTGGCATCTGTGGCTATAAACATGCCGCTCCAAAAGGAGCTTTTAGCCTCGTCGCGCTTGCCTCGCCTGCGAGGTATCAAATCATTCGCCCCAGCTTCAGTGTTCTGAACGGAAACCACAGAGGAAAGGAACTCTGTTTCCTCTGTTCCCTCCTGTGGTGCATGTTGGTCGCGGCAGCATCTTGATGTGCGGGTTCTGCCCCCTCCGTTCCCTGTTCAACCCCCGCCTTCCCCCTTCAAGTTCTGTTTTCTGCTTTCCCAATTTCTGCTTTCCCTTCTCCGTTCCCTCTGTTTCCTCCTGTTCAAACCTCCGCAAAACAGGTCCCGTCCGCGACCCAGTTTCCTTGACTGCGCGCCACGCCTCGAACATGCTGCACTGGCGAACTTTTATGTCAATCGGGCCAAACATCATCTCCGAACTGCGGCGCGTCGCGGGCGCTGAAAATGTCCTCACGGAAAAAGAGGATCTCATTCCCTACTCCTTCGACGGCACCGCCGCGCTTCAACAAATGCCGGGCTGCGTCGTATTCGCCAGCACGACGGAGCAGGTCATCGGCATTCTGAAACTGGCCAATCATACAAAGACTGCCATTGTTACGCGCGGCTCCGGCACGGGGTTGAGCGGGGGTAGTTTGCCCAGCCCGGACTGCGTCGTCCTTTGCCTGGCGAAGATGGACAAAGTCCTGGAACTGGACCGCGCCAATCTGACCCTGCTGGTGGAAGCCGGGGTGACCACGCAGGTCATTGCTGATGCTGCGGCTCTCGCCGGATTGTTCTACCCGCCCGATCCCGGCTCGATGAAGATTTCCACCATCGGCGGCAACGTCGCCGAGAACTCCGGCGGCTTGCGCGGGCTTAAATACGGCGTGACCCGCAATTACGTCATGGGACTCGAAGTCGTGCTCCCGAACGGCGAAGTCTTGTGGACGGGCAACAAGTGCGTGAAGGACGTCGCCGGCTACTCGTTGCGCGATGTGTTCATCGGCTCCGAAGGCACCCTCGGGGTCATCACCAAAGTCCTGCTGAAGCTGATCCCCAAGCCCGCCGCCAAAAGCACCATGGTCGCCACCTTCGCCCAGATGGACCAGGCCGCCCAAACCGTCTCGGACATTATTGCCGCTCAAATCATCCCCTGCACACTCGAGTTCCTCGACCGCACCACCATTCATTGCGTCGAGGACTTCGCCAAGGTGGGGCTGCCCCTCGATTGCGAAGCCCTGCTCCTCATGGAAACCGACGGCCATCCCGGCGCCGTCGCCGATGAGGCCGCCAAAATGCTGGAAATCGCCCGCAAGAACGGGGCCCTCGAAGTGCGCGTTGCCAAAGACGACGCGGAAGCCACAAAGCTTGCCACCGCCCGGCGCAGCGCCTTCTCCGCCCTCGCGCGCGTTTCGCCCACCACCATTCTCGAAGATGCCACCGTGCCGCGCAGCGAACTGGCGAAGATGATCCGCTTCGTCGCCGCCGTCGCGAAGAAGTACCAGTTGCGCGTCGGCACCTTCGGCCACATGGGCGACGGCAATCTGCATCCAACGTTTCTCACCGATGAGCGCAATAAAGATGAAATGCAGCGCGTCGAAGAAGCCTTCAAAGAGATATTTGACGAGGCCATTCGTCTCGGCGGCACTATCACCGGGGAACATGGCATCGGCGTCTCGAAGAAGTCCTTCCTGCCCAAGTTCGCCGGCGACGCCCAAATGCGCGTCATGCGCGAACTGCGACGCATCCTCGACCCCAATGGCATCCTGAATCCGGGGAAGATGTTCGATTGAGTAAATCCATCATCGGAAAATGGACACCCTCGCTCCCAACGCCCATCGCCCCTCCCACCTCAAGGGCCTGGACTATTCCGTCGTCCAGCAGTGCATGCACTGCGGCCTCTGCCTGCCCACCTGCCCGACCTACGATGCGACCAAGATCGAGCGCCATAGCCCTCGCGGACGCATCTCCCTTATGCGCGCCATTGCCGATGGCCGGTTGGACACCACGCGGACCTTTGCCGACGAGATGTATTTCTGCCTCGGCTGCCTGGCCTGCATGACGGCCTGCCCCGCGGGCGTCAACTACGCCGAACTATTCGAACACGCGCGCGCCGAAGCCGAAACCAGCGGGGTGTTGAAATCGCCCAAGCGGAATCTGATCCGGGCTTTTGCCATCCGCTGGCTTTTCATGGACCTGAGCCGCCTGCGGTTCGTGGGCCGTGTCTTGCGGCTCTATCAGCACCTCGGCCTGCAAAAGCTCATTCGCCGCAGCGGCGTGCTGAACCTTCTGCCCAAACGCTTGCGCGAGCTCGAGGCGATGACGCCGGACATCCAGCCGAAATTCTCGGCCGAACTCATCGCTCCCGTCACTCGCTCCGCCGGTCCCCGACGCTTTCGAGTCGCGATGCTCATCGGCTGCGCGCAGGATTTGATCTTCAGCGACATTAACCGCGACACCGTCGAAGTGCTCGCGCGCAACGGCTGCGAAGTCATCACCCCGCCCGAGCAACTCTGCTGCGGCTCCCTCCACGCCCATAACGGCGAATGGGAGTTGGCCCAGCAGCTCGCGCGCAAACAGATCGACCAGTTTCCTCCGGACCAGTTCGATGCCATCATCACCAACGCCGGCGGCTGCGGCTCCCACCTGAAGCATTACCGCAAGTTGCTGGCTGACGATCCGGTCTATCGGGAGCGCGCCGTCCTTTGGGACAAGAAGGTCAAAGACATCCATGAGTGGCTCATCGCCATCGGCGTGCAGCCCCCGGTCAACCATGCCCCCGAGCAGGTGGTGACCTACCACGAATCCTGCCACCTGGCGCACGGACAGAAGATCACCGCCCAGCCACGCGAACTGCTGCGCCTGATCCCGAACCTCAAACTGGTCGAATTGCCCGAAGGCACTTGGTGCTGCGGCAGCGCGGGCATCTACAACATTATTCAGCCGGAGATGGCCAACCAACTCCTGGAGCGCAAGCTCAAGCACATTAAGTCCACTGGCGCCACCACGGTCGCCAACGGCAATCCCGGCTGCCTGCTACAGCTCGTCAACGGCGCGAAGCAACAGCAAATGACGTTGCGCGTAGTTCATCCCGTCACCCTTCTGGCAGAAGCCTACCGACGTGGTGATTGAGGCGGATGAGGACGGCGTGTTTGTGGCTGAATGTCCTTCACTGCCGGGCTGTATCTCGCAGGGAAAAACGCGAGCGGAAGCCCTCGCCAGCATCAAGGACGCTATGATCGGGTATCTGGCCAGCCTCAAAAAGCACGGCGAGCCAAGGTTGGCGCCCACCCGCTCCCCCGCCGCTGGATGGCCTGGAACTGACCCCGCATTTCGCCCGCGACCAACGGTGAGTGATCGGCCGCCAAACTGGGATCGAGGATCGGGGTGAAAATAAGCGAGCTTTGGTTTGCCCTCCCCCAGTTGAGAACCGCCACCCATTCGGGGGACAGATTCATGTCCACTGACACTTGCCCGGCGGGTGATTCGGGTTGACAGACATGCAGGCTCTCTGGATATTACAGAGGAATTCAACGGCAGGCAGCTTAGCTTGTATGAGAACGATCAGCACTCTGGAAGCGGTGCGGCAATTCGAGCAATATTCCAGGCTCGCTCACGAGGGCCAAAGAATCCTGGTTACCCGGGGCGGAAAGCCTTGGGTCGTGCTGGCGCCGCCCGCGGCTCCGATCCAGCCTCCCCTTGGAGCAGGCAACCTGGAATGGCCGGATTTCGCGCAGCGGTTGGCGAAATACTACCCCATCCCAGGCAACGGCCCCACCGCCACTGAACTGCTGGCACAGGACAAAGAAGACCGTTTTTGAGGGCCTACTTCGACAGCGGGTTTCTTTTCAAGCTCTATTGGCATGAGGCCAATACGCCCTCTGCTCAAGCCATCGTGTTGCGCTACCAACCGCCCATTCTG
>JBAXTC010000732.1:0-3901 GCA_037130375.1 Verrucomicrobiota bacterium
GGCACGATCGAGCAGGCCGAGCGGTCAATCAAGCATCTCGAGCCCTTGATCAACTCACAAGACACCTGATTGTTGCTACAACGAATGCGCCGGTTGGCTCTTGGTTTTAATCCAGAGCCCTCGGGGGCACAGCGCTGAACGTTCATAGCACCGGCACCGTTTGAACAGCGACCAGGGTTGGGACGTCAATAACACATGTGACGCTGGGGATGGTCAAGGCCCGTACGGCAGGCGTCGCAGGAGGCTCATGCCCCGGCGAGCAACTGGCGCAGCACGTAGGGCACAATGCCGCCATGCTGATAATAATCGATCTCGATCGGCGTATCGATGCGGCAGGTGACCGGCACCGTTTCCGTTTGGCCATTCGTGCGCGTGATGCGCAGATCTAGGTCCTGCTGCGGTTTTAGACCTGCTCCCAACCCGACAAGGTCGTAGATTTCCGTGCCGTTCAGTTTCAGGGTTTGGGCGTTGGCGCCCTCCTTGAACTGCAGCGGCAGGACGCCCATGCCGACCAGGTTGGAGCGGTGGATGCGCTCGAAGCTCTGCGCCACAACCGCCTTCACTCCCAGCAAAGCGGTGCCCTTGGCGGCCCAATCGCGCGAGCTGCCGGTGCCGTATTCCTGTCCGGCAATAATCACCAGGGGGGTGCCTTCCTTCTGATAAGCCATCGCGGCGTCGTAAATGGACGATGTTTCACCGGGCGCGCAGCCGCAGCCCTCGCTGGCAAAACATTTGGTCACTCCGCCCTCTGTGCCCGGCACCATCAGGTTTTTGATCCGCACGTTCGCAAACGTCCCGCGCGTCATGACCCGGTCGTTCCCGCGGCGCGAGCCGTAGCTGTTGAAGTCCTCGAAGGCAACGCCGTGCTCCATCAGGTATTTGCCCGCCGGCGAAGTTTTCTTGATGCTGCCTGCGGGCGAAATGTGGTCTGTTGTCACGCTATCGCCAAATACTCCCAACGCGCGGGCGCCTTTAATTTCACTGATCTCCCCGGGGCGCAATCCGAAATCTGCAAAGAAAGGCGGCTCCTGGATGTAGGTGCTGCAGGCGTCCCAATGATAGACTTCGCCGGCGGTTGATGGAATTTCGTTCCACTTCGGATTCTGCCCGGCGAAATCGCGGTAAAGCCGGCGAAACACTTCCGGTCTCAAGGCCGATTGCATCTGGTCGCGCACCTCCTGCAACGTTGGCCAAAGGTCGCGGAGATAGACATCCTTGCCGTCGGTCCCCTTCCCTATCGGCTCGCGGGTCAGGTCGATATCCACCCGCCCGGCCAGTGCGAACGCGACGACCAAGGGCGGCGACGCAAGGAAGTTCGCCTTGATGCCCTGGTGGACGCGCGCCTCGAAATTGCGATTGCCCGACAGGACGGAGGCCGCCACCACATCGTATTTGGCGATTGCTTCATCCACTGCCGCCGGCAACGGGCCGGAGTTGCCGATGCACGTCGTGCAACCGTAGCCGACGAGGTTGAAACCCAATTGGTCGAGGTATGTTTGCAGGCCGGTTTTCTCGAGGTAATCGGTGACGACACGCGAGCCTGGCGCCAGCGATGCTTTGACCAGTGGATTTACTTGCAGCCCGCGCTCGACCGCTTTCCTGGCCAGCAATCCAGCCGCCAGCATCACCGATGGGTTGCTGGTATTCGTGCAACTGGTGATCGCCGCAATGAGCACGCTCCCGTGCCGGAGTTGGCCCGTTCGGGAGCTTTCATTGCCCTCGACGGAGAAGCTCTTATTCAGATCGTCGCTCTGCTTGCCAAAACCGCTTGCAGTCACCGGCTTCGTAAAGGCGTCAACGAACTCCTGTTTAAGATTGGGCAACTCGATTCGGTCCTGAGGCCGCTTCGGACCCGCCACGCTTGGCGCGACGGTTCCCAGATCCAGCTCCAGTTCGACCGAATAGTTGATCTCACCCTTCTGCGGGATGCCGAACAGTCCCTGCGCCCGATAGTAGTTTTCGTAGATACGGCAGTGATCTTCGCTGCGGCCGGTTGCGCGCAGATAATTGACACACTCCGCGTCGATCGGGAAGAAGCCCATGGTCGCCCCATATTCGGGCGCCATGTTGGCAATCATCGCCCGGTCCACCACCGGCAGCGCAGCCGCGCCCGGCCCGAAATACTCGACAAACTTTCCAACCACCTTTGCCTTGCGCAGCATCTGCGTCACGGTTAACGCCATGTCGGTCGCGGTCACCCCTTCGCGCAGCGCGCCCGTCAAATGCACGCCCACCACGTCGGGAGTGAGAAAATAGACCGGCTGGCCCAGCATGCCCGCCTCGGCTTCGATGCCCCCCACGCCCCACCCGACGATTCCCAGCCCATTGATCATCGTCGTGTGGGAATCGGTGCCGACGAGAGTGTCGGGGTAAAAGAGGGCCGAGGAGCCCGGCGCGGATGTTGCAGGGCTGGATAGAACACCCTTGGCGAGATACTCGAGGTTGACCTGGTGGACGATGCCGATGCCCGGCGGCACGACCTTGAATGTATCGAATGCCTGCATTCCCCACTTAAGAAACTGGTAACGCTCGCGGTTCCGACTGAACTCCAGCCCCAGGTTCTTGCCCATGGCATCTGCTGTTCCGTAAAAATCCACCTGCACCGAGTGGTCCACCACCAAATCGACCGGCACCAGCGGCTCGATCAACTTCGGGTTTTTGCCCAGCCGCGCCACGGCCGAGCGCATCGCCGCCAGGTCCACCAGCAACGGCACGCCGGTGAAATCCTGCAGCACAATCCGGGCGACGACGAACGGTATCTCTTCGGTGCGCGAGGCGTTGGGTATCCAATTTGCCAACGCGCGCACGTTCTGTTCCGAGACTCGCTTGCCGTCGCAGTTGCGCAGCACCGATTCGAGCACGAGCCGAATCGACACCGGCAACCGGGACACCGGTCCGACGCCCGCCTTCTCGAGTTGGGGCAGCGAATACAGCGCCCCCTGCTGGCCGTTGCCAAGATCAAATTGCCGCCGCGTGTCAAAAAGGTTGTGTGCGTTGCTCATAAGGAATATCCGTTAAGATTGCTCAAAACACGTAGCTCAGGGCAACCATATTTATATTCAGCCCCGGGTTGTAGTGGCTGAGACCGGCGTTGGACATGTGCTGGAACCGGTAGCCAAGCCGCAGATGGCGGGTGAAATCGAGGTTCAATCCCAGGTAGCTCGTAAACTGCACCGGTTCCCCATAGCTCGTGGACCCAAACTCATAACGGCCGAGGAGCGTCGGGCTGATGCCCCCTTCGAGCGAGAGTGGAAACCGCGCATGTCCCAAAACCAGCGCCGGACCCAGTGTTCCAATGACGGAATTGATTCCGTTGCCGCCCAACCAGCCCAATGAAAGGTTTAATTTGGGCTGAAGCCACCATCCGGAGTCCGACTCCGATCGCCACGGAAGGTTGCAGTCGGCAAACGCCTCTGCTTGTAAGAAGTCGGCAGTGCCCTTGCCGCCAACGGCGAAGCCTGAACGCGCACCCACGGACTCGAAGGAGAATTCCTGCGCCCCCACCGTCCCGGCCACGAGCAGGAAACTAACAATCGCCCATCTCGCGACGCAACAGCCACCGCGAGTTCTTTGCAGTAAATACATGGGAATGAAGACTGGCACAGGGCGACCGGTCTCGCAAGCCCGACCGGATTCTCTGGAAGATCGTCAATTAATAGGCCTCCGGCGTGCTACGGTTTTCAGGTTTTCGATAGGGGCTACCCTTTTTGCAGGACTGTCAGCATCTGGCGATCGAGCTTGTGTCCCCGGAAATCCTCGTAATCCACATCGCCTCGATGGCTGTCCAGGAGGCCGAAACTGCCTCGGAATTCCCACAGTGACCAGCCCCAGCCCGCTTCTTTCCAGAGTTCGACGAATCCCCACTCGGCCATAAGCGCAAAATCGCTCTCCTGAAAGGGCG
>JBAXTC010000733.1:0-3888 GCA_037130375.1 Verrucomicrobiota bacterium
CGCTCGGGGCTACCACAGGCCGCTTCTGGACTTTTACAGACAACTTCCTCTCGCCAGACGTATTGCCGAGGCATCCAATTCTATTTCTTCGAGTTAATGTCGCCGGAGTTTTTAATGGCGCGCAGCAGCCGCCAACCGAGATAAGCCGCGATGAGGTAACCGGCACCGCCAAATACCGAAATCCCGGCAATCGTAGGCGGCGCTTTCATGCTCCAAAGGAGGGCAGAGCTGACAAACAGCGCGGCGGTCATCACCCCGAAGACCAGGCGGTTGATCACCGGGTCGATATGGCGCAGGTCGAAGTGGACGGAGAAGGTGCCATCGCGCACGCGCTTGAGAACGTCGCCCAGGTCGCGCGGCAATGACTCCACCAGCCGCTCCCAGTCGCGATAAGCGTGCTGGAGCCGGCCAAGGATGCGCCGGACCGAGAGACGCCGGCGGGCCATCGTGCCGTAAAAGGGGCGGAACACTTCGGCCAGGCTGAACTCCGGACTCAATTGCTGAGCGCTACCCTCCAACTCGACCAGCGTGCGCAGCAACAGCGAGAAGGGGGCCGGCAAGGTGATGTTGTAGCGCCGAATGATTTCAAACAGGCTGTTCACCGCCCCGCTCAGATCCATGTCCTGGATGGACTGACCCATGTAGTCAGCGACGAAATCGGTAAGGTCGGCGCGCAATTGGTCGCGGTGCGTGGCGGGCGGCGCGGAGCCGAGGCGAAGGATGGTTTCCCCCAGGTCCGCCGAGTCGTGGGTCAAGACGGCCATGAGCATTTCATCGATGCCTTCCGCCAGCTCTTCATCAAGACGGCCGACCATCCCGCAGTCGAGTACCCCGACCACACCCCCGGGCAGGAGCATCAGGTTTCCGGGATGCGGGTCGGCATGGTAGAACGCATCGCGGAAAATCATCTGGAGATACATATTGGCACCGCGGCGCGCGAATTCATTAAGGTCCGCGCCCGAGGCGCTAAGCGCCGCGGTGTCGGTGCCGAGGATGCCCTCCAGCCGTTCCATCGTCAGGACTCGGCGCGTCGAGAACTGCGGGTAAGCTCTGGGGAAATGGACGGTGTCGTCTTGGGCGAAATGTTCTGCGAACTCATCGAGGTTGCGGCGTTCGAAAGTGAAATCCAGCTCGCGCAGCAGAGTGCGGCGAAACTGCCGAAGAATCGCAGCGGGCTGATAAAGACGCATCTGGGGAGCATGTTTTTCCGCCAGCTCGGCCAGGCTGGCGAGGATATCGAGGTCAGACATGATCTTGTCCGCGATTCCGGCGTGCTGGACTTTGACGATGACTTGCTCGCCCGAGTGCAGCCGGGCCAGATGGGCCTGGGCGATAGAGGCCGAGGCTAAGGACACCTCCTCGAATTGCGCAAACAGGTTGCTCAGCGGTTTGCCGAACTCGGCTTCAATCGTGGTCCGAACCACTTCGGGCGGGTCGGCTGGAGCGTCGGTCTGCAGGTGCGCCAATTCCCGGGCCATTTCGGGGCCGATAAGGTCCGGGCGCGTGCTGAGCACCTGGCCGAGCTTGATGAAAGTGGTGCCGAGTTCGGTGAATGCCAGGCGCACGCGCTCCTCGATCTTGAGGTCGGGGATATGCTGGCCGTCAACGCTTTGGATTCGATCCTGGACCCACGAGAAATTCAGGTCCTTGACCCAATCGGCCAGGCCGTACTTTGCCAGCACACCGATGATTTCGCCCACCCGGTGGACGTTACGCTCCAATCGTGTCAATGCGGTAAATTTCATTTGTGATCGAATGCTCTTAATTGGGAGGCTAACTGGTAGTTCTTTGGCAGACAAGGCCACGCTGGCTCCTGAGGCAAAAGAGGCTGACGCCTTCCAACCTCTTTCGCGGGTTCACGACTTCCTGCACCACCACTGTGCCTTCCATACCGGCATTATCGGCCAATACGCGCGTCGGATACTCCACGGCACGCTTGACTATATCGACGCCGATGCGCTCATCGTCGTTCGCCGGCTTGACGGTATCCATCGCTGCCAGGCACCGCAGCAGCGCCACGCCGCCTCCCGGCACAATACCTTCTTCCACGGCCGCCCGGGTCGCGTGCAAGCGAAGGGAACCTTCTTGCCGCTGTCATCCGTTTTCCCGGTACCGAGGGCCACGATCCGGCTTTCCATGGGCTTTTCCTTGGCGGTGTCGGGGATAATAATTCCGCCCTTTTTTACTTCCTTCTCTTCGACAGCTTCCACGACGATTCGGTCGCCGAGCGGTTTAATGTTCAATGGCATGATTTGTCTTTTCTTGAGTGTTCTTAATTCCGTTCGTTCCGAGTTCATGCCCGCAAGCCCTTCAGACTTAACTCGAGCCGGCGGTTTTCCTGAATCAAATCCTCCATCGTAAGCCGAACGTGGCGCAGCGTGGCGTCGCGACTCAAAATGGTGGTCAAGGCGCTGTCCACAGCCCGTGGCACCGTCGGGTTGTCAAACCGTCCTTCGGTGATTCTGCCATAGAAGTCCGCGATATTGCGCATCGCGCCCGCCTCATACAGGTTGACCACATCACCCGAATGCGCGTTCTCGGGGCCTTGGAGACGGACGCGCCCGCCATAAGCTACCTGCGCAAAGCCCTGGGTTCCGTGAATCAATATCTCGCACTCAAACGGGTGCAGGTTGTTCAGGTGCCGTCCGCAGTGGTCCCACACCAGTCCGTCCGCAAAGGCGAAACTCACCGCGATGACATCGTGGCTGTCACCATGAGGTTGATCGCGGGCGATCCGGGAAAAGCCGACCGCGCTGACGGGCCGCCTGCCCAGCACCCAGAGGGCACCATCAATCGCGTGGATGCAGGCGTTGACGTGGTGGCTGCCGCCCAACGCGATATCGTTGCACCAGATCAGGCGCTGGAAACGGCTCTCCTCGTTAGCGGTCGGCGGCGGATCTTGCCAGCCACCACCAAAATACCGGCTGGTGATAATCGCCGGCTTGCCGATCTGCCCCGCGCCGATTTGTGCGGCGATCTCGATGTTGTGCGGGTCAGTCGGCAATTGGTAATCCACCAGAAAACACTGTTTCTTATCGGTGGCTTTCTTGCCCGCCGCCAGGATTTCCAGCGCCCCAGGCACATCCACCGCCACCGGCTTGGCCATAAAAACATGCAGCCCGGCATCCACCGCTGCCCGGGCGTGCTCGGGGAAGAAATACGGCGGGGTCTCGAGCACCACCGCCTCGACGCCGCTCTCGATGAGTTTCTTGTAACCCGACAACGACGAAAACCGGCGGGCTTTGTCCACCCCCAGTTCATCGCCGCACTTGTCGGCGACTGCCTGGAAATAATCCGCCACGGCATGCGCCTCATAGCCTCCATGCTTCAGAAAAAGCCTGGCAATCCAGGCGCCACGTCCGCCGTTGCCGACAACCCCCAGCTTGATTTTCCGCCGGAATTCCACCGGCTTGGGCTCCGGGGGAGGGGCCGCAGCCAGGTTCGATAATGTCGCGAATGACTCAGCGGAGGCCGCCACTGTCAAGGCGCCGCCCAGGAACTGGCGGCGATTCAACATTCCCTTGGTGGCCGAGGCGGATTTGCTGTTTGTTGATCTCATAATGTTCATTGTCCTATTCAACTGCTGATGGGATTGAGTGCCTTGCGGGTCTGTGGATAGTTGACATGCATACGGACGGGAGCACAACCAAGTTGCTAGGTGGAACAGCGATTAAAGTCAACTCTTACTTGGCGGCGAAAAGATGAATGCTTCTCTGGCCGTTTCGGATGGCGACATCTTCCTGCGTACCCATAACCGTCTCTGGTGCATAACGGAGAAGCTGCAACCCTGACCTTTCCTCGGAACAGCCTGAAATGTCCGTGTGCCTAATTCCCGAACAGTGCGAGGAGATGCGGAAAGGCATAGGCCGGACTCAGGGCGGGGAGCCT
>JBAXTC010000734.1:0-3883 GCA_037130375.1 Verrucomicrobiota bacterium
GGCCAATTCCACGGTGGACATCGTTTTTGTGGTTATTGGCGGAAACGATTTTCTCCGGGAGGCGATCAAGACCAATCTCTCAAATCTCACCGCGAATGATCGCGCCCGACTGTGGGCGGGTGTTCACACCAATATCCAAACACTGGTTGATGCCATTTTGGCGGTTCGTCCAAGCCTCAAGGTGGTGTTGTGCGACTATGATTACCTGAATGTGGCCGAGTCTGCCCGATCTCCGATGAAGCAAAGCTTCAACGGTATTGCCCAATCTGATTTCAACCGCTATCTGGTTGATCTGGGTCGTGAGAAGCGCGCTATCGCCGAGAAGTCAGACCGCTGTTTATACATCCAAAACTGGGGATTGATGCAGTATCACTTCGGCGACCCAGAGCAACATTATGAAGCCAAAACAGTCCCTTATCCGGGTGGCTCGCCCGCATTCGACCCATATCCTGGCGGCGATCCAATGAAACCCGGCCCCGCCAAGGCATTCAATCAGGGCGCGCTCAACGATGGCATTCACTTGAACCCAGAAGGCTTTAGATTGATTATCGAGAACGCGCTGAAGCAGGGGCTCGGTGCGATGTTAAAAACTGACTCGCCAAAAGCCGTGAAGCCGGAGACCAAGCCGGCCTCTTGATTTGAGCGTGAATTAGACTCAGGCGCGCGGCGCTGGACTGTGCTCAATCGCCATCCACGCAGAGCACCCGGACTTCCCATCGGTGGCCGAATTCCTTGTGCTCGGGCATTTCGATATTAGCCAGCGTCCCGTTGAAAAACGGGATCACTTCCACGCCCGTCTGGCGCACCTTTTGGAGTGCCGCCTGCAAGCGATCGGCTCCACCCCAGGATTCGTTGGGCACATACCGGCAGAGATAGTTGTTATCATGCCCGCCGGTCTGCCAGCCAAACACCAGCAAATCGGGACATACTTGAATTCCTGGGTGGTTTATTGCACGTTCTCGGAATCAACGATGGGCTATTTGTCGCCGGCTTGTTTCCGAGGATCCCAGTACTTGGAATTAATCAAGCTCCGCGGATCCAGGCTGCTGGGATCCACCGGTGGGTTGATCTTTGCATCTTTGCGCGCTTCCGAGTGCGCATCAGCAAATACCATCACCCCCACACCGCCATGTCGCACCATTTCGACACCCTCATACATCGTGCTGAAAGAGGGGGATTTCATGGAGGCATTGGGCCACCAGCAACTCGAACTCCACGTGCCATTGACGCCGGGTTGTGCATCACCAATCACAAAGTTGTCCGATGGAGAGATGACGGACGAGCGTTTGAGCCAGCGCCGCGTGGTGATCGTGACCCCGGCGATGGATACTGAGCCGCTGTCATAAGGCCAGAGGCAGTCAAAGAAGCTGTTGATGCCATAACCCACGCTGTTGCAGTCGAACGCCCAATTCCAGTTTGCGCCATTCTCCATTTGCCGGCCCTTGATGGCCGGGCAGTGGAACAGGTTCGTCAGCTTGTTCGCAGTGCCGACGATGGCCGGGCCCCACCAGTTGTTGAGCATTACGGTTGCGCCATTATCGTTAATAATGGGGAAGCCGTTGCGGTGGGCTGGGAAGACGTCGTTGTTCTCGTCGGTGTAGTATTGCACGAGCAGACCGATTTGCCGCAGATTGTTCAGGCAGGAAGTCTGGTCCGCTTTCCGCTTGGCCTTTGCGAGAGCCGGCAACAGCAACGCCGCGAGGATCGCGATGATGGCGATCACGACGAGCAGTTCGATCAAGGTGAAGGCACCCCACCGTG
Source organism: Verrucomicrobiota bacterium (assembly GCA_037130375.1). Classification (GTDB taxonomy): domain Bacteria; phylum Verrucomicrobiota; class Verrucomicrobiia; order Limisphaerales; family UBA8199; genus JAPLUA01. The sequence goes on from JBAXTC010000734.1 coordinate 1,762, forward strand.
CTGCGCTCCTGCGACCGGGCGAAAGGCTCGCTAAAGCCGATACTGACCCGGTTTCATTGGAGATAGGGCGTTTTGTCATAGCTGTTTCAATAGTTGCTTAAACAAAAAACAAACACTATCAAGTATCAATTTACAATTTAGTTCCTGAGGGGCGACAGTTCCTATCAGTTTCCGCTTGCACCGCGCGCCGCACCGGTTAAATCTCTCCGAGGATATGAACTATAAAATCTCACATCGTGCCGCTTCCCTCTCACCATCGCTCACCCTGGCCATCGACTCGAAGGCCAAACAAATGAAGGCCGACGGCCTGGACGTCGTCGGCTTCGGTGCCGGCGAGCCGGACTTCGACACCCCGCAGCACATCAAAGACGCGGCCGCAAAGGCCCTCGCCGCCGGCTTCACCAAATACACTCCCGCAGCCGGCATCCCCGAGCTGCGCAAGGCCATCGCCGAAAAACATCAACGCGAAAACGGCCTGACCTTCAAACCCTCCCAGATCATCGTCTCGTGCGGCGGCAAACACTCCTGCTTCAACGTGATCTTCGCCACCTGCGAAGAAGGCGACGAAGTCATCATCCCGGCGCCTTACTGGCTCAGCTATCCCGAGATGGTCAAAATGGCCGGCGCCAACCCCGTCATCATCCAGACCAGCGACAAAACTGAGTTCAAGCTCACTCCCGACGCCCTGCGCGCGGCCATCACCCCTCGCACCCGCCTGTTCGTCCTCAACTCGCCCAGCAACCCCACCGGCTCGGTTTATACGCCCGCCGAGCTCAAAGCCCTCGGCGACATCTGTGTCGAGAAAAACGTCCTCATCATGAGCGACGAGATTTACGAACACCTCCTCTACGATGGCGCGACCACCAAGAGCGTCGCCAGCTTCTCGCCCGCTCACTTCGAGCATACCATCATCGTTCACGGCTTCGCCAAGGCCTGGAGCATGACCGGCTGGCGCCTCGGCTGGTGCGCCGCGCCTGATCCCATTGCCAAAGCCATCGACGCCGTCCAGAGCCACAGCACCAGCAACCCGACCAGCTTCGCTCAGAAAGGCGCCGTCGCCGCTCTGACCGGCCCGCAGGACCATCTGCCGATCTGGCTCGCCGAGTTCGACCGTCGCCGCAAGTATGCCTGGGCCAAGCTCAACGCCACCCCCGGCCTCTCCTGTGTCAACGCCAAGGGCGCCTTCTATCTCTTCCCGAACATCTCGAAAACCGGCCTCAAGTCCACCGAGTTCTGCGCCAAACTCCTCGAATCCGAGAAAGTGGCCGCCGTTCCCGGCATCGCCTTTGGCGCCGACGACTACATCCGCATCAGCTACGCCACGAGCATGGCCAACATCGAGAAGGGCCTCGCCCGCATCGAGAACTTCTGTAAAGAGCTGCAGAAATAGAGCCCGCTAGTGAAACTGCCAGACTGACAACGTGCTATGTTGTGAAAGTGAACTGAACCGAACGATGAGCAAGAAAGCGATTAAACTCCTGGACACGGTGGCATTGCGGGAGGACCTCCCCGCGCGCAAACTCCGTGCGGGCGAGGTTGGCACGGTGGTCGAAATCCTGGAGCACCACTTTTATGAGGTGGAGTTCTGCGACGAATCCGGCCAGACCTATGCCGAATTTGCTCTCCCTAAAGATCAGCTCATTGCCCTGCACAACCGGGGCAAGTCCCTCAAAATGATGTTGGCGGAGGTTTGACTTGGGGAAAGCCTGAAGGCATTGCTTTCTCCGCCCACCGAATCGGCTTAAGGGAAAGGGGCGGATCTTCTCGGAGAATAGCCGTATGGGGAGTTCCTCATAACAGCTATTCTCGCATGCCCTTCCGGGACAAAGGCTCGGCCCGGTTTCTCAGATGTTCTCTGGGATCAACTCCTGGCGGCATTGGACAAAAATGTCCGCGCTCCGGGGGAGGTTTGCCTGATCTCCGTCGGAGCGGCATGGAGTGGGATGGGGATCGTGGCCCCCCAGATACCTCCGGCAGTGGCCGAGCGGACGCGAAGACATGTCGCTCCTCCTCGACGGCTAAGGCTGGGAGGTCTTCGCTGCGGTAGGCACCGGGGTGGGCACCGGGGTTTCGATCCTGGCCAATCGCTCTTCGATTTTGAGCAGGGAGTTGGAGAGTTGCT
>JBAXTC010000735.1:0-3882 GCA_037130375.1 Verrucomicrobiota bacterium
CCCCTGCAATCCATGGTCCAAAGCGAAAAACTCATCGTTTCTCATGGCCAGCGGGGATGCGCGCGATCGTGTCTCATTGGGGAAGCGCAGATCGGCCGTGCTGAAGGACCATGTTTGCCCCCAAATCAGACTGATTTCCTATCCTTCACACAAACGAGCCAATGAAAAATCACCAGGAAACTCCGGAAGAGCCTCCGAGTTTATGGGAGGTTGGTTTGGATGTCAGAACATTGGCTATGTCGGCCGCGCGTTGGTCCGCGCCCCTAGGGCCTCCGCTTTCTCGTTGCCGACCAACTTCATACCTACCCCGCCCGGCTGGGAGCGAAATGGGACGAGCAAGTTGCTCTGGGATCCGGCACCGAATTACTGGCGCGAGGAGAGCGATGCCCCGCCAACCGCCCTCCTGCGGTCCTCGCCTTACCATTTCAACCGGGAACAAATCTGGAAAGGACTCTGGCATCTCGCCGACGCCGAAGTGGCGTTGCTCGATGAAGTGTGGGCCGAGCATGGCGGCAAAGACCAATGGCAACTCGTGGACTGGTGTCATACCCACTGCAAAGAGTGGACACCAGTGGCGAACGGCTGCGCGCCCATTGCGGTCGAGCAGGTCGGCATGGCCCTCGGCAAGAGCGCCGCGCAGGTCAACCGGCTTCGCCAGGAAGCCACCGAGCTAAACCAGCTCGATGAAATCTTTGCCGTGGCATGATCCAACTCGGCACGGCAGATGGGAGTTTCTCGCCGCCGTTTTCAGGGTAGTTCCACGGCGCGGTTTACAGGCTTTCGACGATCGACGGCGCGGGTAATGGTGTTTAGGACATCGTCGAGATACTTGCCGAGGTCTTCCGCGAGGAAGCGGAGCACGAAATAGCCATGTTCCTGGAGGAGGGCATCCTTGCGCCGGTCGCTCCGATAAGTCTCGGCGTTGGCAAGGTGCTGTCTGCCGCCCACTTCGATCACCACCAGGGATTCCTCGCAGAGCAGGTCCACTTCCATGTGCCCCGTTGTGTCGAAGGGGATCGGAAGCTTTATGTTCAAGCGAAATCGGCCTGCCGTCTGCGGCAGCGATTGCAAGCGCCGATAGAGAAATGCCTCGCTCGCGCTCCGCGCCCGAGAGATGCCATCGGCCTCTGGGGGAAAAGTGCTGGCGGCATAGACAAACAGATTTGCCAGGGGCGCATCCACTCCATCCTGGACCAACCGGCGAACGCTGGCTGAATAGTCTCGTTTCCATTGCGGATCAACAGGCAATGGAACCTCCACCGGCCAGCCAGGAACCGCGCTGGCGGGCAGGAGAATTGTGTAGCCAGCCGCCTTGTAGCCGGCGCAGCGCCGATTGAACATTCGCGCCAACATTGGCACGTCAAGATCCGCGTAGTCATAGACTTGAACCTCGCGCTTGCCGGCGTGCAACCGGTGCAACCGACCCACGTATTGGGCTATGGTTCCTCGCCACGATACAGGCAGCGTTAGAAAGAGGGTGTCCAACCGGGGATCATCGAAGCCTTCGCCGATGTATTTTCCGGTGGCCAACAACACACGTCCTTGGTCTCCGGGGAGTTGGGCCAGAGCGGCCATTGCGGCCTGAGTTTGCTTTCTGCCCATACCGCCCTGGAGCGTGATCACGTTGGGAATTGCCGCCGACAGACACTCTGTCAGATGCCGCAAATGCTCCGTCCGCTCGGTCAGAACCAAGGGAAACCGACCCGCCTTTACCGCAGCGACCACATCTGCGCAAATCATTTGATTGCGCTCGGAAGCTTGCGTGAGGCTCGCGAAAAGCTGCTGGAACTGGACTCGTAGATCAGTTTCGGGCATGTCCGGCGCCCGAAAGCCGGTGGGTCGAACCAGGACATGGTGAGAAAAGGGCTGAAGCGCTGCCTGTTGTCTGGCGTTCACGCGGTAGCGCACGGGGCCGCATTGCATGAAAATGATCGGGTGGTGACCATCCTTGCGAGTGATCGAGGCGGAAAGGCCGGTCAGGTAACGCGCTTTGGCTCGGCGCGCGAGCAGTTCAAAGCTTTTGGCAGGAAGGTGGTGGCATTCATCAACAACCAGGTGGCCATACGATCCGACGCAGTCATGCACGACGCCCTTCCGCACCAGACTTTGCATGAGAGCCACGTCGATCACCCCGCTTAGTTTCTTCCGCCCGCCGCCGAGATTGCCCAGGGACATGATCGGCACACCGAGAAAGGTGGCCAGGCGTTCGATCCATTGATCCAGAAGTTGCTGGCGATGCACGAGGACAAGGGTGTTGGTGGCACGATGTGCGATGAGCCAGGCGGCGACAACAGTTTTCCCAAAGGCCGTGGTGGCAGCCAGCACACCGGTATCGTGAATTGCCATTGCGTTCGCCGCCAACTGTTGTTCCGGTCGCAGCTCGCCGTGGAAATGCATGTCGATCGATGTGCCAGCAAATCGTTCATCGCGCAAAGACGCCTCGATTTTTAGCGAGGCGAGCAGTTCCAGCGTTTCATCGAGGCAGCCTCGGGGCAGTGCCAGGTACCTGGCTGAATCCTCCTCGCAATGAATGATACGCGGTATGCCGAAAGTGGCCAACCGCATCTGCTGAGCCTGGTAGAATTCCGGGTTTTGGAACGCGGCCAACCGGACCAGGCGGTTGTGCAGCCCGGGTGAGAGATGCTCTTTGGGAACATAAACTTGGTCAGCGAGCACCAGTTCGAGCGATTTTGGCAACGGCCCATCGATAGGCGGATCCTACCGTATGCGCGAAGGCGGGGACTTCCAGGGCATGTCTTCCTCCTGCTCGTCGATTGGCAACTGGACGCCGGTGATGCGATTCCGGCGCTGGGCGTCACGCGCCAGCGACTCGGCTTGCGCACGGACGATCCTCCGCACAGAGGAAAGAAAGGCCCACTGGTCTGAATATGGGTTGAACTCGTCATCCAGGAACACGCTATTGCCCGCTTCCCGCGGTCTCTTTTGCAGAGGCAGAGCGATTAGGTTGCCGAACCCGCCTTTAGGCAGGGTGTCCTGGTTGGGGAAAAGGCGATCATAGGAGGCGAGGCCGATTTCCGGGCGGCTTTCCATTGTTTCGGTGAGCAGGTGCGAGCCGACGTTTCTTGCCAGGGTGGCGGGAATGGGCTCGCTGAAGAAGAGCCAAAAGTGGCCGCCATTGCCGGATCGGGAGCGTTCGAGGGTGATCGGCAGTGACAGCCGCTTACACGTTTCCCGAAACGCCCGGGCATCCTGCTGCCAGGCATCCCCATCAAGATCGACGGCCAGCAACCAACAAGTTTCGTCCGGGAACATGGGGAAGACGCCCATGACGAACTCGCGGCCCATTTCGTCCCGGCCGGAAAGGTGTTGGCGGACCACATCGTCGGTGACTGGAAGCAGACGGCGGTTCGGACATTTGGCGCATTTTATCCGGGGTTTGTCACACACGTCCCGGACCCACTCGTTGGCGCAAGCGGGCTGGTAACCGGCCCGGCCGGTTTTTCGGCTCTCGAACCGACGGGGATAGACGTCTTCGCGTCCACGGAATAAGGATCGGAACAGGGCGATCTTGGCGGCGGGCGGTGATTCATTGGTGACCGGGGCGTGCATGGCCGGCGGGGAAGTCCCCGTGACCGGCGTGGAATCCTCCGCCGAAAACGTATCCGCTTTCACAATTTCTAAGATGCCCTGAACTGCAGATGTGAGCAACGACTTTGGCAAGCGCGCGGCCGGAGCGATGGGAGCTTGTCCAGGGTGGATTCGAGAGCCAGCAGATTTGTAGCCGCAGACGGGAGTCGGCGCACTTTCACGAATTAACGGAGATTAGCGCCGACTGCCGTCGGCGGCTACGATTTTTTGAATTCAGGCTGGGAGCTTGTCGGGTGAGCACGGCGGAATCGAGAGCCAGCAGATTTGTAGCCG
>JBAXTC010000736.1:0-3880 GCA_037130375.1 Verrucomicrobiota bacterium
ATTCACCCTCGCCAACTAAAGAAGGTGTAAAGGTTATATATTGACGGCACCTAACCACCCGCCAGCGCCGACTTCTGGCTCGGCCCACATGCTTCGGGGCAGCGCAGCCCGGGCGGGGATAGAGGGGGGAACACGAGGATCGAGAGAAGCCTGACTGCGGACGAACAGTGGAGCGGCGAAAGCAAGATGACCATGCCGCCCCTTCGGTCCGACCCAAGCGCGACTTCTGTTGTGCGATGATGCGGTTGGCTTTCTGCTCGGCGGTCTCCCGATGCAATTCTCCGGAGTGATTCTCCCCTGGATTGCCCGCCATCAACTGATCATCTTGTGTTTGAACTCCTCATGAAACCCTGCCGGCCAACAGCATCGACGAAAATGTCTGTCAATTTCTTCTTGCGCGACCGCGGGTATTTCGATATGTACTATAATATTCAGAGCCTTCAATGGTTTATGGGCATGCCGACTGAACTGATAGAACGGGAATCTCGAAACTCAATTCTTGAACTATCACATAAATCAAACAGGAACCCCAGTGCAGCTTCATCATCCCAAGAGAAAGGAAACCCGATGAGCAACCCACCAAATGCGCACGCGCAACCGCCTACCAAATTTCACGGAAGGATAGAACCGAACCGACTTCTGGGGCATCCTCAAGCCGCTGCCAGCGAGCGAATGAATTTGAAGAATCGTTTCCTGCTGGGAATTGTCGCTCTGCTGATGGTTTGTTGCACGACGGTTCTGGCTTCGCCTTTCGCCAAGCGGGTTCCCTTCACGCAGCCGGATGGCACGCCAATCACGCTGTGGGGGCAGGGTGATGAATTCTACGCCGTTTTTGAGACCCTCGACGGTTACACGGTCGTGTTCAGCCAGCAAACCCGGGCCTACGAGTATATGCAATTGTCCACGGACGGTGAGCAGTTCATTTCCACGGGCGTCGCCGTCGGGCAGGGCGATCCTGCGGCGCTGGGTTTCAAGCAGCATGTGCGGATCAATCCCGAGGCGGTTCGCCGGCAGTCAGCGGAACGTTTTGCGCGCTGGGATCAAGGGATGGAGATCACCCGGCGTTGGACTGCACTGAAAGCGGAGCGCCGCCTGGCCGATCTGGCTGCGGCGAAGGGCGGTCCGCAACCGGCCCCGCCGCCGTCCACAACGACCGGAATGAAGTTGGGGCTGACGCTGTTGGTTGATTTCAGTGATGCGGTTCGGACCATTCCACAGACGGAAATCAATAACTTCTGCAACGGCGACAGCTACACCGGGTCCGGCAACAACGGCTCGGTGAAAAAGTATTATCAGGACAACTCCAACAACCTGCTCACCTACAGCAATGTGGTCACCATCTACATCCGGGTGTCCCTCCCGAAGACGAATTACAACAACACCTCCATTGATGAAGGGACGCAGGGGCGAATGCTGCTCACGGATGTTCTCAACGCCATGATGGCTCTGCCCAACTACGCGACGGAAATCCTGCCGCTCTTCAGCGGGTTGACGGTGGACGGCAGCAGCCGGGTGCTGGCCTGCAATGTCCTTTATGCCGGGAGCGATAGCGGCGTTTGGGCTTACGGATTGTGGCCGCATTCATGGTCTTTGGCGAACCCCATCGCTCTCGGTAACGGTAAAAGCGTTTACAACTACCAAATCAGCAATATTGGCACATCGCTGGCGCTTGGCACTTTCTGCCATGAGAATGGCCACATGCTTTGCGGGTACCCAGACATCTACGACTACGACTCGGATTCTATCGGCGGTGCCGGGATGTTCTGCCTCATGGACAGCGGCGCTTCCGATGTCAACCCTCCTCAAATTTGCGCTTACCTCAAACGCGCTGCGGGATGGGCCACGACCATCGACTTTAACAGCAGTTCCAATTTCACCGCTTCGGTCAGTTCGGCGGGCACCAACTTCAACAAGTTTTATCGCTACGCCAAACCGGGAGTGCCCACCGAGTACTTTCTGGTGGAGAATCGACAGAGGACCGGTCGCGACGCTAGTCTGTCCGCTTCAGGCATCGCGGTGTGGCACGTTGACGAATTGGGTGACCACAACAACCAAAGCACGAACTTCAACACCTCTCATCTCAACTACGAGGTATCGCTCATGCAGGCCGACAACCGCTGGCACTTTCAAGACAACAAAAACAGCGGCGACTCCCAAGACCTTTACTACCTGCGTAACAATGCAGTCGGTTACAGCAATCGCTTCAACGATAATACCAGTCCCAGCGCTCGTTGGTGGGATGGCTCGGCCTCCGGCATCCTGTTTCATCACTTCAGTGCCAGCAGCACGACTATGACCATCGGCGTCGGTGCCGAGGGGCCAGTGATCACCGGCCAACCCCAAAGCCGGACCAACTTTGAGGGGACGGCCGCAACCTTCACCGTTGCGACAACCGGCACGTTGCCGCTGAGCTACCAGTGGCGGCGCGACGGCACAAACCTTCAAGACCTGGCCAACATCTCGGGTGCCGCCACCGCCTCGCTCACCTTGGTCAATGTTTCCGCAGCAGACGCAGCGGGCTACACAGTCGCCGTGACGAACATCGCTGGCGCGGTGACCAGCGCGCCGCCGGCGGTCTTGGTTTGGCTGCGCCCGGAATTGCAGATCACCCGCTCCGGCCCCCAATTGCTGCTCTCTTGGTTGACGAATGGGTCGGGCTTTGTGCTGGAAACCAGCAGCAATCTCTCCGCTGGGGCCGTGTGGCAGAAAGTTACCTGCGTCGTGACTCTTTCAAGCAACCGCTTCTGGGTGACGAACTCGCCCGGTTCAAACCCCGCCTTCTACCGGTTGCGTCAGCAAACCAGCATCCCGGTCCTCACCGGCATGGTGTTGATTCCCGCTGGCAGCTTTACGATGGGCGATAACTTTGGGGAATCTCCAAATGGGTTTGAGATCCCTGTTCATACGGTGTACGTGAGTGGGGTCTACATGGATCAGACGCTGGTAACAAAGGAGCTTTGGGACACCGTTTATGCTTGGGCTGTTGAAAATGGTTATACTTTTGACAACCCGGGCCTGGGGAAGGCGGCTAATCATCCAGTGCACAGTGTTTCGTGGTTTGATGCCGTAAAGTGGTGTAATGCTCGGTCGCAAAAAGCAAGCTTAGCGCCGGTCTACTATACGGATTCACCGGGCACGGTGGTGTACAAGAGTGGTCAACTAGCTCCGTATGCTAAACTGGCATCCAGCGGGTATCGCCTTCCGACGGAGGCCGAATGGGAGAAGGCAGCGCGCGGCGGCGCAAGCGGGCATCGGTTTCCATGGGCGGACAGCGATACGATTTCTCACAGTCGGGCGAATTATAATAGCACATGGTCTGGCGGCCATCCGGATTTCGCTTATGACATCAACCCAACCAGCGGTTTCCATCCCGCATTCAACGACGGAGTCTTTCCCCTGACCAGTCCCGTAACGTACTTTGCGCCCAATAGCTATGGGCTTCACGATATGGCTGGGAATGCGTTCGAGTGGTGTTGGGACTGGTTCGATGGTGCGTGGTATAGAATGGCCGGTGCGAGTGAGGACGACACGCTGGGACCAGATTCTGGCACATCTCGAGTGGTGCGTGGTGGACAATGGGGCAGCACGGCATTCAGTGACTGTGTGGCGCATCGGAATTGGAACTTGCCAACCGTGGGGAACAGCTTTTGGTGGAGTTTCCGATGCGCGAAGACGCCTTGAGGGATCGGTGGCGGCGACAACCTTAGCGTGGCCTCTGGGCCAGGGATGCTCGCGTGTGCTTGCGGCAAGGCGGGGCGGTCGCCGCTGACGGAGAGCACTTCAAAACCCAACTCCGCTTCACTGGCCCGGGCGGCTCACTCCAGATCCCCAAGGACGACGAAGTCTGCCGCCGCCTGGCCATGCTCATCGAGGGCCAGTG
>JBAXTC010000737.1:0-3878 GCA_037130375.1 Verrucomicrobiota bacterium
TGCGCCGACTGCCGTCGGCGGCTACGATTTTGCAGGTTCTTGAATCCGCCCTGATGGTATTCCGATTGGTGCCGGACGGCAAAGCGCGAAGGCCGGACAGACGCCCGGCCTTCGCTGATACTGATTATTCAGTGCGTATTGAACTTATGGCGTCTTGATCAGATAGAACAGACGTGGATTTGCCGGGCTGACCGGCAAGCTGATCGAGAAGCTGCCACCGCCATCAAATGTCCCGGTCGCGGCTGCACCCCAATTGGCCACCGGCACCGTCAGGTTTGCATTGGTCCGAACCGTGAACGTTCCATTCGCAGGGCCGCCGAACCCGCTCAGGCTCAGATTTCCACCACTCAACTTCGGGTTGGAAAACACCGGCTGCTGCACCCCGATCCCAGGAACACCGAGGAATTCAACCTCGCCAACCTCCAAATAAGAGACATGAGCGGCGTCCACCGCGCTGGGGAATGTCAAACGATACGTGGTGAAGCCGCGCGCGTTCGAGAACAGCAGCTCCTGCACCGAAGCTTGAGTGGGATCCACCGGGGTGGCGACGGGATTGCGCTCCACCGGCAATAAAAGAAGACCCGAGGCAATGGGGGTATAGTTGATTCCGCCATCATTCGAACCTTCGAGTTTAAATCCACTGGGGTCGTTAGCCACCCCATCCTGGCCGGGATAAACCCGCAGACCGGAGAGCACAGTGCTCCCAGCCGAAGGCGTGAGAACGACGCCTACCGGCCCTACGAACGGCGGGAAACCAGCACTCGCGTTCAAACCGCTCCCGCCGTTTATCCATTTGATGAATGTGTTGTCTATGGCATTGAAGGGATCTGCGCTGGCACCGTGTTGGGTTCCGCTCTCATCGCCAAAGCTGGTTATTGGGTCACCCGGCTGGCTCACATCAACCCCGGTGCTATAGATGTAGAGGTGGGCAATGGAACTCGTAACATATCCAGCCGTGCTGTTGGCGACCGCTATGTAGTCAGCCGAGTCAGCAAAGGTGGCGGGATTGACACTGAGGGTCGTGGTCTGCGATCCGGAAATGTTCCCGCCATCCGTCAGCGGAACATAGATTCCGTTGGTTCCCTTGCGCCAGCTTATGCTCGGAGTGGGAGTGAAGATGGCAACGGCGGTAAACGATGCGCTGGCTCCATCAAAAACCTTCTGAGCAACGGGTTGAGGGTTGAAGTAAGGCTTTGAATTATCAAGCACACCCGGCAGTTCAAGCTCCTCAAGCTGCACCAGGGTTTGGCCTGCCCCGCCTTTGTAAGTCGGGAAGGACAGTTTATAGGTCGTGTAGCCGTTGGCGTTGTTGAAACGCACCTCGGTCACGAACTGCGTGAGCGGATCGGGCGCACCAGGCGTGTTATTTCGGCCGTCAGGCAGCACAATCGAATTGGACGAAATTAGCGTATAACTAGAGCCGCCATCCGTGGAACCTTCCAGCTTGTAAGATGAAGGATCGCGATCTGGCGAATCGTTGCCGGTGTAAATCCGCAGTGCGCTGACCACCGTGCGTCCAGCGGCGGGGCTGATGACCAAAGCTGCGATTCCGCCGGAGATGTCTCCTCCGAATTTTTGGTTCATGCTGTTATCAATCGCCTGCGAAGCTGGTCCATCACCCCAAGGAGAAACGTTCAGTGCGTTGATCGAATCACCCGGCTCGGTGACATCTGTATTGGTTGAGAAGACGCTCAGTGTCGCCGTAAAGCTATTCGCGGTGCCGGCTATATCGGTGGCCACCAATTGATAATTTGCTTGATCCGCAAACCCAATCGGACTGATGTTCAAGGTCGTGTTGGTCGCCCCGGTGATGTTGCCACCGTTCGAGAGATTGACAAAAACACCGTTGGTTGCCTTCTGCCACTGATAAGTAATGGGCGCATTCGCCGTCGCCGTCCCAGTAAAGGAAACAGTGGCTCCAGCATACGCTTTCACGGATACAGGCTGCAGCACAAAAACCGGTGGCAGCGCCCCGGCCGAACCGCTGACCGCGAAAATAGCAAAGCGCCCGCCAGTCGTGTTCGTATTTTCCAGGTAAATGCTGGTGACCGGATTAATTGTGTCGGACAAGACGATATCGTTTTGCAGCAAGCGGGGGTTGTTGGCGTTGACCTGGTCGTATTGGCCACTCTCCACCGTCACACGTCCGCTGGCGATATAAGCATACGGAGTGTAGTTGAACCAATCATTAACCGTGAGCGTTTGCGTCTCCGGCGCGCCACCCTGATGGTTGATCACCACGTTGACACTCACCGGACCATTGCCGGCCGAGCCCAGGAAGGACAATCCAGTAAAGGCGGCCGGGGTCGCCAGCGTGATGGTGGCATTGGTGATTGACGCCGGCGTGGCGATATAAATGGCGTTGTTCACCGTGTAGTCCGGCGGCATTCGGTAAATGTGGTCCTGCGCCGCGTTGGTGATGAAGCTGTCCGGATGAGGCAGACCGGTGCCGGTCAAGTTTTGTGTGGGGTTGTTATATGTGCCTGAAGCGGCGTTGTTGATGTTGTAACCCTGCTCATACCAGGAAGCGCCCGTGTTGTTTTCGTTGTCCATGGATTGAGTGGTGGCCCACACATTGGTGCCGTCAACAATAGTCCGGCTGCTGACGCGGCCACGTTGAGGCGCGCCGGCTTCGACAACGAAGTCATAATCGTACCCGGTAACGGCAATGGGAACGACCGTCGTGCCGGAGGCGGGGGTGGCGCCGCTGACCCCCATGATATCATTGTGGGAACTTGGATCGCCGCTGGCGTAACTCAATACAATGTTGGTGACCGGGCTGGTCGTGTTGGCCAGAGTGATGTCGCGGAAATAGATGCGCGGATTTCCTCGACTCGGGCTGCCCCCGTTGCCGGACACTTCGGTGGTCAGGTTGACGGTCGAAGTGCAGCGGCCTCCTGCAATGTAGGCCACACCGTTGCCATTATACCAATCCGGGCAGCCAAACGTGCCCGTTTCAAACGTGCCATCTTGATGGTTTACCCGCACATTGATCTGGTCGCCCCCATTCCCGCCACTGCACAGAAAGGATAGCTTGGTATAAGCCGCCGGGGTGACGAGTGTGAAAGTGCCGGTCGTGACGACTGTATCAATAAGAATCCCGTTCGGCGCCGTATAGCTCGCGGCCATCGTAAACGAATGGGTCGGATCGTCAAGGGCTGTAAAAGTGCTGCCAGCCGCAGGCAGACCGTTTCCAGGGTTGGCGGTATCAAAACCGATCTCGAACCATGTGTTCTGCCAATTGTTAGTGCCCTGGTCCACCGAGGCGCTGGTCGAGAGTGTAAGGGTGGGTATCGCGTTCGACTCGACAATGACGTCAGCGTTGTAGCTGCTGCTTTGGATGGCAACCGGGGTGTATGCCGCTTGCGATATGCTGGCGAGCGCCAGCGCCATGCTATAGATGAGCAATTGTGATTTCATACGTTCTTCTCTTGGGTTTGCGTTTTATTTGGTCTGTTTTATTTGGTCCGTTTGTTGAGGGGCCGTGCGCCGATTACCGGAGAATTATTTTTCGTTTTTCCCCAGTTTTGGTTCACTTCGGTTCTGTTCGACAACATGTAACTTTATTGTTTACAACTTTCACCACGGTTTGTGAAGAAGAAACTTCACATTATTTTATGCTATCTCTGCGACCGATGATCTGCTCAATGCTGCGCCCCGGGAAATGCCGCTCCCTGGGAAAGTTTGCGCCTGGATTGGCAGCGCGGTGAAATCCGCCCCGCTTTCCTGACTTGAAAGCGATGGCGGATCGGATGAGAATCGCGTCATGTGCCAGCATCGTTCATCCGTTCGGATCCGGAACTTCATGCCGTCAAAGACGCTTCTCAGCTTCTTGCTGCTGCTTCCGCTGTTACTTTTCGCCGAATCCGCGCCCTTTC
>JBAXTC010000738.1:0-3871 GCA_037130375.1 Verrucomicrobiota bacterium
CCGCCATCAAATCGGCAAGGCTCACATTTGACGCTTGTGGGGCGTCGGTCTGCTGAACTGAAAGCTGGCCAATGCGGCTTGCCAGTGATTGGCTCACAACCATCTCAATTCCCACGATGCTCACGAGGGCCAGGCAGAGCGAGACGATTCGGACTTTTGCCATCCAACTTGCTGATCGGTTTGTTTTCATGATCAGACTTTAGTCCTCCATCTGCTGGAGGTGTTAATCGAAAGAATTTGCCTGTTCATCGACGGAAGTGATGACGGCTTCCTATGGAGCGCGGACATTCTTGTCCCATGCCGATGGGGTTTAACCCTCCTCATCCCGGAGGGATGGCCGACATGTGGGGCGTTCGTTGTAGAGGTTCGTTAAAGTGCGCTGCTTGAGTTTAACGGCGCAGTCGGCGTCACGAGGCTCAAGGCGCGGATAGCATCTGCATGATTTGCTGCTAGCCTTCTTCCGGTGAAGGGATACAGTTGCCAGCAAGGCAATGCATGAATCTGCGTGAAGTATCAGGCACCATCGAAGGAGAGCTAATCAAGCTCTTCGAGGAATTGCGCTCTGGCATGACCGCCAGAGAAGACTCCCGCGCGTTTGGAGCTATGATCGAGCGCAGAATATTGGACAACTGGGCCGCCATCTGCGGGCGTTGCGGATACACACAGCGAGTCGGTAGAGACGCCGGAAAAAGAATCCAAGCCATCGAGAGCTTCAAACGCGGTGGTTATGCACGCTTCACTTTCGCCAGCTAAGCCTATTGGGGCTGTGTTTACGCCGCTCCGCTGGGCAAGATGGCTTGTCGAGCAAACCGGCTTACTCCAACACTGGGCGCGGGGGGCCACCGTCTGCGACCCGACCGCCGGCAATGGTGCGTTCGCCTACGCCTTAATGGATGCCGCTGACAGCGCAGGAGTCGAGGTTGACGACCAGACGAGTCCGCCACATTTGGGATTTTCGTGATCAAGACATCTTCCCCGAAGTTCTGACGCGGACAGGCGCGGCCGTGTTCCAGCGCGACAAGGCGAACACATTCCCGATAGACTATAAAATCCTGGATCGCCAGACTTGGACAACTTCATTTGCAGCCCCCATCGGCGAAGCCACCGCTCCGCTCTCCATCTTCAGCAATGCCACAGAGTTGGACCAGATCAAGGCCGCGGCTCCAATTACGGTCAGGTCCGACCAAAAGCCCAGACAAGGCGCAAACACTTGTGGAGCAAATCACGTTTTTATCTTCGACGAATACCCTGCTGATCTTCCTGCTGAGTTCATTTTCCCTTTGTTAACGAAGGAATGCTTCCGAAAAACCCACAGCCCTCCACTCAAGTTCATTCTGCTCCCATACGACCAGACGACCGGCAAGCCTCTAACCGAGGCAGAACTTGGGCGCCACCATGCTTTGCGCGCATATCTCAACCGCCACAGGGACGCACTTGCCAATCGGAAAGGAACCATGCTCGGCGCTTGGATGAAACGCGGAGCTTGGTGGGCCTGCCTGGGCGTAGGCAAATACAGTTTCGCACCCTACAAAGTCGTCTGGGAAGCCTACGGCAAGAGCACTTTCACGCCACAAGTGTTCTCCGCATTTCAAGGCAGGCCATGGCCACGCACTCCCAGCGCTCGAGTGCATGGAAACCAACTTCCCCACGGACTTCCGCGAGTGCGACATCCCCGGCCTCAGGCGAACCAGACTCGAGGCTCCATCGGCATCGGATCGCTGCCGCCTTCATCGCAAATTGCGGGGGGCGGGGTGCGTGAGGCGTGAGGCGTGAGGCGTGATGCGGGGGCGTGATGCGTGCTAAATCAGTTCGTCCGCGTGTTTTGAGCGCGACGATTTTGGCTTTTTCAAGCTGGCCACTCTTGTTTCCTCGGCGGCCCGCTTCAGATTCAGCGCCAGAAGGTTTTCCAACATTTGCGCCTCGGTTAAATCAGCCGGCCAGCCGTAGGCGGCGGCCACGGCAATATCGAGCCTCTTGTGGGCGAGGTCAAGCCAGGTGGGGCGTTCGTTGTAGAGGTTCGTTAAAGTGCGCTGCTTGAGCTTGGCGGCGCAGTCTGCGTCACGAGGCTCAAGGCGCGGATAGCGTGCGGTGCCAATGCCGTTTTTGTCCGGATTGACCACGTAACGCGACCACGGGCCATTGAGTGAGCCGGGGAATTCGAGGACGTGCTCGACCGTCCATTCCGGGGGATTGAGCCAGCGCTCGCGCAGGTCGGTCAACTCTTTGGCGGCGGCAGCAATGGCGGCGCGGTGCTGCTCAATTTCGGAATGAGGAGAATGACCCTCCTCACGTCGGCTGCTGCTGCCGTGAGGCGGCGGCTCCTCTTTGCCCATGAAGTAGTTCTTCGCCGCGAGGTTCTCAGCGTAAGAGCGATCTGATTCGGGCAGCTTCTCAGACTTGGCCGGCGGTGTGACGGGCGCGAACGGTGGCGGCTGCAAGTCGTCTGGAAATGGAAAGGGGAAGGTCTCGAAACAAGTTGTAGGGGTGTAGCGCGGGCGAGTTTCGAGTCGTGTGCCTTGTTTCAGCCCCCAAAGTTCATGGAATCGCGACTGAAGAACTCCGAGGAAGTAATCATCCGAACGTGCGAATACAATCACCAGGTTGGCCGGCAGGATCCAGGCGGAGAACCAAACGTAGAATTGGTGTTTCCCGACCATCGAACGCGCAACGTAACGGCTGTGCGCCGCTAGAGCAGCTCGCATTTCCGGCCTGGGACGTTCAAATTTCCAAAACAACTTCCCGCCAGTCTTGTAAACTTTTCGGGCTTCCTGAACTTCTCTGCGCGCGCAGGCAAACGGCCCCTCGAATAGGGCCGCTTCCTGTTCGCTGGGAATCGTGGAGAAGTCGATTACCCAACTATCCGATGACCGGCCAGTGATGTCGGACCCATTGAACCAAGGACGCAGAACGTCCGAATTGGGTTTACCGTGAGCGTTTGGAGCTTTGAGCCCCTCCGTTGCCGCTTCGATGCCGACGATGAATGGACCGGACGGAGTGACACCCATGAAACTAAGGCCAGCGTTCTGGAGCAAGGGTTCCGCTTCTGAAACGGCATTGGCCTCAGCGAGTTGCGGACCGATGTCAGGGACCGGTTTCCCATCCAGAATCCGATGGGTCTCCTCGCCAGCGTCAAACCCGACCATACTGACGTGAACATTCGCGCCAGCAAGAACCCAATCCCGATCGCTTTCAGCAAAGAAGATGTCGCCCGACTGCTTGATTCGTTTCAGCACTTCGCGGTTTGCGCCGCCACGAATGCCTTGGGTCGCCAGTAACCCGGCCCGTTTGCATTTGCCTTGCTCGATCAGGCCGCGGGCTTTCTCAAACCAGTAGCAACAGAGGTCGGATTGACCGGGAATTCGGTTGCCGTAAACACGGCGTAGTTCTTGAACGTAGGCGTCGCCAAGCTCCCGGCGCATGAGCTTGTCGCCCAGGAACGGCGGATTACCCACGAGCACGTCGCACTGCGGCCATTGGCGCTCGGTATAGAATTTCAACGAGGCGTCTTCTTTGTGCTCGTCAGCTTGCGCTTCCTTTAACGTTCTGGCCTTGTTGTGGAAGTGTGGGACCAGCAGCGCGTCTTCGTTCTGAAAGCCGTCAAGGTCTTGCAGGATGGGCCTGCGGTCGTTGTGAAAGCCGTTGTCACGCCGCCATTGCAGGCAGCCGATCTGGACAGTCACCTGAGCGAGTTCGTAGGCGTAGGGGTTGATCTCGAAGGCGCGGAGTTGGTGGACGCCGACCTCCGGCGTCAACTGGAAACCGAGCGTCATGGCAAAAGTGATGACTTCCTTTTCCAGGTCCAGCAGCATTTGGAGTGAGACGTAAAGGAAGTTGCCGCTGCCGCAGGCGGGGTCCATGACGACGATCTTGC
>JBAXTC010000739.1:0-3860 GCA_037130375.1 Verrucomicrobiota bacterium
CTAATAATTGACGACGACGAAGAAATCCGCACCCAGATGAAATGGGCGCTCGCCCGGGACTACGAGGTTGTGCTGGCTGAGGATCGCGCCAGCGCGCTGGAAGCCTTTCGCGCGGCTCACCCCGCCGCGGTCCTCCTGGACCTGGGGTTACCGCCCCACCCAGCCAGCCCCGAGGAAGGCCTCGCCGTCTTGTCCGACCTGGTTGCGGCAGACCAAACCGCCAAGGTCATCGTGATTACCGGCCAGGGCGAAAAGCAGAACGCCCTGCTCGCCGTGGGTGCCGGCGCTTATGATTTCCTTTCCAAACCCGTGGACATGGATGAGATCAAGCTCCTGCTCAAGCGCTGCCTTTATCTCGCCGACCTCGAGCGGGAATACCGGCAGATGCAGCAAACTTTGAGCACGGACACCTTCGAGGGCATGCTCGGCACCAGCCCGCAGATGCAGCAGGTGTTCACTTCGATTCGCAAAGTGGCCACCTCGGATGCGCCGGTCCTGGTGCTGGGCGAGAGCGGCACGGGCAAGGAAATGGTGGCCATGGCGATCCATCGCCGCAGCGCCCGAAAGGACGGCCCGTTCGTCGCCATCAATTGCGGTGCCATCCCGGAAACCCTCCTGGAAAGCGAACTCTTCGGCCACGAAAAGGGCTCCTTTACCGGTGCCCACGTCCAACGCAAAGGCCGTATTGAGTTGGCCACCGGCGGCACTTTGTTCCTCGATGAAATCGGCGAACTGCCGGCCCTCCTTCAGGTCAAGCTGCTCCGCTTCCTCCAGGAGCAGCGCATCGAGCGCGTCGGCGGCCGGCAGGAAATCCAGGTGGATAGCCGTGTGATCGCGGCCACAAGCGTCGATCTCAAGAAGGCGATCATCGACGGACGGTTTCGCGAGGATTTGTTCTATCGCCTGGCCGTCGTCGTGATCAGCTTGCCCCCGCTGCGCGAGCGCGACAACGACATCCTCTTGTTGGCCCAGGACTTCCTCCGGCGGAACGCCGCCAAGACTGGCAAAGAGGGGCTGGCGTTCAGTCAGGAAGCGCTCCGCGCCCTGGGCGATCACCCCTGGCCCGGGAACATCCGCGAACTGGAAAATCGCGTGAAGCGAGCCGTGATCATGGCCGAGCGCAAGAGATTGTCCGTCGAAGATCTGGAACTTAGCAGCCTTGGCGTTGCCGCCCACGGTGCCAGCCTCAAGGAAGCCCGGGAAGCGGTGGAAAGAGAGATGGTTCAGAGAGCCTTGCGCAAGCATGGCGGCAAGATTGCCCCCGCCGCCGTGGAGTTGGGCATCAGCCGGCCCACCTTTTATGAACTGATGGAAAAGCTCGGGATCCAGCGGGCCGAGCGCGAAGGAAGAGCGGCTGAACCGGGATGATCCGTTAAGCCATCACCATTCAACCTAGAAAAAGCAGTTAATAGCCGCGAAAGATCACAAAGATCGCAAAGATCACACAGGAAGACAGCAGACACACTGTTAATATTAACTCAGGATTTGACAGTGTGGCAATTATAGCATAAGCTATGTGGTACGTGATAGTCGCACATCAATAAAGCGTATGCAGCCACTCTTTTCACCTGCTTTAGAGTCGGGTATCCTTACACTTTTCGGGCGATTAGGCATGACCGACACCTGAAAGCCGAGACGCGATTCAATTGCTATATTACTGACAATGCATCAGTTACAAACGATTTGAGTTTGGATGTGGCCTAAATGATGTGGTTTATGCTACTCCAACGCTCGTAGTTGATATGAGATCACTGAACAAACCTGAACCATGCATTTGAAAGCTGTCATTGGAAGAACAGTTGTCATTGGAAGAGCGATTGGTATCGCGGTAGTCTTGGTCGGTCTTCTGCTCGGGGTGCCACCGTATGCCAATACAGGCACTCATACGGTCGGTGGAGGGTCGGACCAGTTTCCGGGATCCATCACACCGCCGGCGGGTGCTCCAGGGGGACCGAATGGTTATTCGGGTGACACAGCGGCACTGCAAGCTTATACAGGCACTCTCGATCTTGCTCAGGCGACCTCTTTGCAAAAGATTAACACCCGCCTCTGGACGATAAATTACACCGCTGCGGGCACTGCAACTGATCCGGAAGTTTGGAGCAACCTCTCTTTCGATTTGAACTTAGCCCGCAGCGTACAATTCGGTCGGTCCGGGGGCCCATCGGCCGACCTTACTCAAGCTGGTAAGCTGGAAGTAACGTGGGATAATGATTTCCTTTCGGTTTCTCATTCTCCTCAAGGCTCAACGGTTTCTCCCGTCATTCCAGGTTATCAGACTGACATTACACCGCTTGACATTCCGAATGTGGGCGGGTCCTCCTCCCCTGGATTCGCTGGGGGTAATCCTTCGGAACAACCTACACCGCTTGACGTTCCGCTGGCGGGCGCATCCTCCTTCCCTGGATTCGATGGAGGTAATCCTCGGAAACCAACCGGTCTGGATCCCGCAGTTCCCGATGCCGGAAGCGCTTTGACCCTGTTTGGCCTTGCACTAATCGGACTTTACGGGATGACCTGGAGGTTTCAGGTTATCTGAGCAGCAAGGTACTCAATGACTTGCGGCGATACCAGGGAAAGCTTTATGGTTGGCGGGCTGCATCATGTCGGCAGAGTACTATCGCTTGATCTATGCGTGATTTGTCATCAATGATTGGTGGGGCCGTAGCGCAGGGCTCCAGAACTGTGTGGCGGCTCCGACCGGAATCACCGGCAGGATGTCGGTGCTCGTCTTTCTCCTGTCATTCGGCAGATCCGACAGGCACTAAAACCAGTTGAACCTCTCCTGGACGTAAATGATGTCGAAGGGCTTCAGGTTGAACTGCTCGGTTCCCTGCCCCTGCAGCACCGGTTTCAGATTGAGTTTGTGATGCTCGGTCTTGCCGTTTTCGGAACGGATAACGGTCACCGCTTTCAGATTCGCCTTGGTATAATCGAACCCACCCGCCTCCATAATCGCCTCCAGCGCCGTGATCGGGCGGTCGGACATAATCTTTCCCGGTCGGAGCACGGCTCCCGTTACATAAACCGGAAAGGCTGATGATTCAACCGCCACCAAAACCTCCTTGGTTTGAAGATGCGGAGCATACAGTTTGACCAGCTCCTTCTCGAGTTGACTGGGAGTCAATCCCGCAGCTTTGAATTCCCCGATCAACTGCAGCGTGATCATGCCGTCACGCCGGATCGGGGCGATCGTGTTCAAGTTGGGGGCGCCCGGAAATGAGATGCGCACTGAGTCCCCTTCACGCAGCACCATTGCATCCGATTTCGGGGCGTTTGTCGCCGCGGCTTTCACCACATCCGAGGGCCATACCGGATTTGCATCCGGCGTTTGGCAGCCTGTTAAACTGAGCGCCAGGACCATCGTAACAACCGCCAGCTTCGCCCAATTCATTATCTCAACAAGAAGATGGCCCAGCTTCTCGCAGCCGCTGCAACCAACTGCGCCGAAGCAAGAGAAATGCATCTTTCCTGCTCGCAACGGTACCAAGTGGTGATTTCCATCCGCCATGATTCCAATGATCTGCCAAAATCCTCGCAGTAGCAAGCGGAAAATAGTCAGCAATTCTTGTTATGCAGTTTTATTAGATGTTTGTCTTGCCCATCTCGCCTGTCTCTGCCAGGGTCCAAGGCGTGGTGGATATTGTGAATTGCTCTTTTGCTTCTGAACATGGCCGGTGCGACTTCGCCTCTATGGAAGCCAGGGGAACCACGTCGTTTTCACTCCGGATTCCTGGCAAACTTGATGCCGCGCTTCGTGCAGGAAACTCCGGTGGCCTCCTGAAGTTGGTTTTGCATTTCCGTTCCAATCCCGCTGCCCCTCTTGGAAAACATGGATGAAGAACAAAGGCGATGAAACC
>JBAXTC010000074.1:0-17510 GCA_037130375.1 Verrucomicrobiota bacterium
AGTGTTAGCGCCGACTCCCGTCGGCGGCTACGATTTCTTGAAACCACCCTGCCCGCAGTGGAATAGCGGGATCCAAACCTTGACCCGCGTCAGAAGCAATGTCTTATGTGGTCGAGCAAGAGCAAGTGTCCTCACTATTGACACTTACTCGCTCTGGACGTGACGCTGGGTGAGGATTGCAGCCGGATCCAGACGGACAAAGCCAGGAAGTTGACCGCTGTCCGTGCTTCTTGCAGATTGAGCCCATGGAAATTGACTGGCGGAAGCACATTACGATCGAGTCGGGGAAGCGGAGCGGTCAGCCCTGTATTCGGGGGATGAGGATGACCGTCCAGGATGTCCTTCAGTATCTGGCGTCCGGCATGAGCCTTGAGGAAGTGCTGGACGATTTTCCATACCTGACGCGCGAGGACATTCAGGCTTGTCTGGCCTATGCGGCCGCCATCGAAAAAGCCGCGTAGTCTGCCAAAACGTATGAACCCCCGGCCATTTATGGCCAGTTCGGCAAGGGACTGAATGCGGTCTTGAAACCCGGACCAATCCCCCATACCATCCCGAACAATTGAAACGAACCTTAACCCTATTCCCTATTCTAGAAGCATCTCGTCCATGAAATACTCCTTCTTTTTCACGCTCAATCTCGCCGTGCTGCTGGTCGCCGGCTGCAAGTCCGCACCAACCGGTGTGAACACCGGCCCAATCCACGCAACCACATATAACTTTATTGCCAAACGCTCCAGCAGCGAGCCGGGTTTTGTTGACAAGCGGGAGCCCATTCACGTGATGATTCGGGATTCCATCGAACAGAATCTTGCGAGCAAAGGTCTGAACAAAGTGGCCTCCGGGGGCGACGTGATCGTGGCTTATCTGGTGATTGTCGGCAACAACGCGAGCACCGAACTCATCGACACTTACTTTGGTTATGGCCGCGACGCTGCCGCACTGCACGACCAGGCGCAGGCCGCCTATAACAGCAGCAAGAATCCCAATTACTTCGAGGCCGGCACCCTGCTCATCGACATCATTGATGCCAACACGTATAAACTGCTCAAACGGGCCTACGCCGTGCGGTCGGTGTTGCGCGACCCGTCTGAGGAGGTTCGGGCGAAGCGGATCCAGGAAGCGGTGGATGAGGTGCTCAAGGACGTGCGAATCGTCCATTGAAAGAGGGCCGCCCCGACACGGGCACGCAAGACCGGGAGTCAGTAATCACCATTGGTGATGGCTGACCAGAAAACCCGCCAGCTTTTTGCGGTACAGAGGATGACCAGGACCAATCTGGGTTTTCAAAAACTCGAGCATATCGTCCACACATCAGTTCACGCCATCATCCCCTCGGTGGCGCCATTTCACGCATACGGTCTGACGTTCCGTGAGGCCGCATAAGACGATAATTCGGTCATCGGTGGGGTAGAGTGCCAGCTTAAGCTCCGTCAACTCCTGGATCAGGGCTTCGCAGTCCGTGCTTTTCAGCTCCTGCAGGCAATTGGGAGTCTCCGCTTTGAAAGCAGCTAACACATCGCGGTAATTGCCGAGTTGATCCCCGCCGAGAGGGTCCACAGCTCTATTCCAAGCAACGTGGGCCAGGAGCAGCGCGGCGGCTGCGGCCTCCATGCTCGTCTTTCCTGACGGCTGAGCCAGCACCTTCTCGGCCAGACCGAGAATGACTTCGGACATTTTCTTCATTCTACGGAAGGAGGGTAGAGTCCCCGTCGTAAAGTAGCAAGATCAGAGCTGCCCATCTCTTCCATCGATGAATCAGTAAATCCTTTCTATTAACACCTTCTGCCGGTGGAGGACTAAACTGGAGCCATGAAAACCACACCATGAAACGCACCGCACGCTTCACGGAGCCAGCGGAAACAGCCGCTTGCGCGCCACCGCGTCGAGCGGCGACCCGTATTGGCTGATCTCGAAGAGTAAGAAACGGTTTCATTTATTTCGTCCTTTTCAATGGCGACCAACTCCATTCACACTGCGCGCTTGAACAGACTCTTTGTCTTCTTCGCCGCCGCCCAGGTCGTTGTCGCCTGCTTCCAAACGAACGCCGCAGCTTCTCAGCCCCAGCCTGTCTCCTCCATCGTCCAGTCGCTGGATGGTGAATGGCTCCTGGCGACGGACCCGAAAGACGAGGGCCGGGTTCAGCAGTGGTTCAAAGCGTCGCAGCCTCAAGCTGTGCCGGCCAAAGTGCCGTGGATCATCCAGGAAGCCTTTCCCGGTTATCATGGGGTAGTCTGGTATTGGCGTGATTTTGTCACCCCGGCCAATCCTCATCCCCGCGGCCGCTCCCTGCTACGGTTCTGGGGCGTGGATTTTTCGGCGGAGGTCTGGCTCGACGGCGTTCCCGTTGGACACCATGAAAGCGGCGAAACCCCGTTCGTTCTGGACGTGACCGATGCCCTCAAAGTGGGCGCGCCGAACCATCTTGCCGTGCGCGTCTTAAACCCCACGCATCAGCCCATCGACGGCCTGGTTCTGAACCAAACGCCGCACCAGGCCAGGCAGATTCCTTACAGCGCGGGCGGGGCTTACAATTGCGGGGGCATCGCTGATTCGGTCGAGTTGCTGCTGGCACCGGTCGTGCGCGTCGAAGACCTGTATGTCGCGCCGGACCCAAAGACCGGCCTGATCCGCATTGAAGTGAACGTGCGCAACGCCACATCGGAAACGGCTCACGGGCGTCAAATGGCTGCTTTCGGATCAATGGCCGCCGCACTTTTCTCCGCTCCTCCCACACCTGCAATCATTTTCCCCTCGGCCAGCGGCTGCCGCATGACCCGGATCTGGCGCGCCGGGATTTGCTCGATGTCAAAGTGATGGGCTTTAACGCCATTCGGTTTATTTGGGGCGGTGCGGAGCGTTACCAGCTTGATCTCTGTGACGAGATTGGCCTGATGGTTTATGAAGAGTCATTCGCCTCGTCGGGAATGGACGCTTCACCGAAAATGCCGGAGCTCTTTGATCGCTCGGTGGGTGAGTTGATCCGGCGCGACCGGAATCATCCGAGCATCGTGATTTGGGGATTGTTGAACGAAGCCGCCAACAACCCCGCCTTCCACCATGCCACCCAAATGCTGCCGCTGGTGCGCTCGCTCGACAACCTGCGACTGGTGTTCTTAAACGCGGGACGTTATGACGGCCTGGTTGCTTCCAGCCCGGGCCCGTTTTCGAGGACGCACCTCTGGAGCACCGCCACGGGAGGGGAGCCGTGGATCGTGTTGAATCCGGAGAACGAGCCGATTGCGACTCCCTTCGGTTTCGGCTGGCCGCCGCGATGGACTATACGTTTTATCGCGAGCTGATTCCAGACGCCCTCTGGATCGGCCAGGAGCCTCCTGCGAAACCTGCTCCGCTACGCCTCCCGCGACCTGGCCCAACCGATGGCGGCACAGCCGGTGGACTTCGATGCGCAACTGAAATCCATTGGCTACAAATAGAAACTCGACACAAATGAAATTGATCTACTGGACGTACCCGGTGGATATCGCCCACCGCGGCGCGTGGTGAACCTTTTTCCTTCACCGGCCGATGCCCCGGCTTATTCCTGACCGGCAGAAATCGATGCGAGCCTGACACGGGGCGCAGGTTTGGGAGCGGGAAGCGGCGGGGCGGCTGTTTTGACGCTCCGCTTCATTTCGCGATGGCCTGAACAATGGCTTCGGCCAGCGCTTTCATTCCCTGGTCGCCTGGGTGCCCGGCAACCCCATCGTGCGTAAAGGACCGTTCCGAACGCGCGGCATTGGCGGCAACCCGTCCCAGTGGGCCCACGTTCACGAAAATGCCGCCAGCTTCCTGACAGGCCTGGCTGAGCACCTGGTCCTTGGCGGCATCCGCCCAGAAGCAACTCCGCACCACCACCAGCGGGTGGCGCTTCGCCAGGCCGCATCTCAGGATGTTCATCACCCCGGTCTTGAATTGTGCTTTGGCGGCCTCGGAGCCCAGCGCGGGCACATTCTCCCCGATAGCCAGAACCACCAGGTCGGGGTCGAAGGCGAAGATGTCCTTCATTTGTGCGTCCACGTCATAGGTCGCGTAGTTGCGCTCGAAGTCTGCAATGTTCCTCACCATGATCTGGGGTGTGGCCCCGGTCTGTTGGGCCAGGGCACTGGTGACGAGATGGACATAATCCTTGTCCTCGGAGCTGGCTGCCATGCCCCAGTTTCCGGTCCAGCCGATATCTGGTTTGGGACCGTGCAAGGTGATGCTGTTTCCCAGGAAGAGGATCCGGTGAATGGCCGAGGGCTTGACTTCCGGCTCGGCGGTGACCGGGAACATGGAAATCCGGAACTTGGTGCATCCGTAGGGAATGAGCGTGAGCCGCTCCGGTGATTTCCCCTTGGCAGTTGGCAGGAGCGGCAATCGCGGGGCTTTCGGCTCGGGGTTCCAGGCCATCTCGAAGGCGTTGACCCGCAGCTTCAGGGGTGCGGCTAGCTGCCAGTCCCATTTGGCAGGCATCGCAGAGCGCTCCACCGCTAAGCTCGGTTCCTGCACGTCCAGCGCGAATTGCCAGCGGGCGGACGGATCGGGCGTGTTGGCGTCCGCGGTGTCAGGGATCGGCAGCGCGAACAGCAGGGGGCCATACGAGACCGAGGCATAGGGCACGCCCCGAGTGCTGTTTTCCTCGGGGATCGTCACGGGTGTGACTCGATGCACGCCGTCGTAGGGCGCGCCCAGCGCGGCATCGCGTCCGGTCCGCAGGATGGCGGTCATTGGCAGGCGCAGTTGCACGGTGTCGCCCGGCTTCCAGGTCCGTTTGATACGGGCAAATCCGTTCGGTTTCCTGTCGATGGCAACCGCGGAACCGTTCACGCCAAGAGTGGGGGCCGCGCACCAGCCGGGAATGCGGAAGTCGAGCGGGAAGGTTGCCTCCCGCGCTGGTTGCACGGAAATCTCGATGGTTTCGTTGAAGGGATAGTCGGTCTTGCAGGTGATCACCACCGGCACGCGATTGGCTGCCAGCGCGGTCACCTTGCAGGGGCCATAGCAGGTCGCCGCCAAGCCGTTGTCATATGTGGCCATCCACATGTGAGTGACATACCACGGCACAATGCGGTTGAGCGCGGCTGTACAGCACAACGGCCCGTGCTTCCGTTGGTAAGCACCGCCTCCGGCCCTGGGACCGTGCGGGAAGTCAGGCGACAGGTTGGCGAACCGGTTGGGGCTTTGGAAATAAACGTGGGTCTTGAAATCGCGCGATACCGTGGCCGGTCCTGCGTTGAAGAACGCCCGCTCTGCCCGGTCCCCCATCCGGGATTCGCCGGTCACAAAGAGCAGGCTGATCTGGCTCCACACATATCCCGCGACATCGCAGGTCTCGCTCCCTCGGAACGCGCCTGTGGGACCATACCACTCATCCGAGACGGGGACGCCGTAAGGCTGCATCGCCACACGTTCGAGCAGGTCATGCCAGCCGATGGCCGCCTCGAGATAGCCCGCATCGCCCGTCCACAAATAGCCCACGGCCCAGGGCGTGGTGGTTTCGAGAAACTCGACCACATGAGCGTTGTCCACTGTTGTGCCCGGTTTCAGATCCGGCGCCTTGCGGTAACGCTTGAGAGTCGGCAAAAGGGCCGCCCCTTCTCGCTTGAACATGGCGTCCAGAGCGTTCGCAATGTCCCGGTTGCCCGTCCAGGCAAAGGTGTCAAAAGCCGGCCAGGGATTAGACATGTTGCCGGTGATCCACCGCAGGCAGTCGGGATCTCCGCTGTAGGCTTTCTCGAGCGCGTCCAGAATGTGCTTATCGCCGGACCCCGCGTAGAATCCCGACATGGCCCGCCCCAGCAGGCCGCAGGCCCAAAGCGGCCAGCCCTCCAGGGCCGCGGTGACCGCCTTCCGGTCGCCGGGATTGTTCCGGTCCAGCCACCAGAGGAAGAGCAGTCCGTTGGTGTTCATGTGATCGGCCACCGCGTAGAGTCGGCTTTGCGCCTGCTTGATCAGCGCCTCGTCGTGCAGGGCGAATCCCAGGCGGGCCAGTCCATCGAACCAATAGCCGCCCCCTTCGTAGGGCCAGCCGCCCTTGTACCAGAAGAGGCCTTCACCAGTCATCTTGTGGTCCGCAGCCCAAGCCCGCTTGAACTCGTCGTCATACTCGTCCAGATGACCGGTGAAACCGTCCCGCGCAGCCAGGCACCAGTCGCGCAGCCAACCGGCGGGTTCTACCGCGCCGGGAGGCAGCGGCAGGAAAGCCGAACGCGTCGGCGGCTCAAAGGGGCGCGCGTAATTGACCCGCTCCGCAGCGCCGGCGTCGCCCGCATCCGCAAAGGGAGCGAACGCGAAGGCCGCACCGCCGAGAGCCACACCAACCAGCATTCTGTAATCGTGTTTCATCTGAATCGTTAAGTTAAAGTATTGCCGCTCCTACGCAACCTCTTGCCTTCAGTATCCAACCTCCTTAATCGTGGGTCCCATCGCGAGACGCCGGGGTTGCAGACTGACCCAATGTTATACTGACCATCCCAGCGCCCGCCATGCTGCACAGCACCAGTCGCGAATCGTCCAGGGAACGCAGCAGACCGAGGCTAACCACCGCGTGCCGGGCCAGTGGTCCGTTTCCCATTCAGACGCACCAACTCAAAGGCCGTTCATGCTGACTGCTCCGAGATTGGCGACTGATTCTTGCGCAGCCCAGTGCTCCCAATGAGCAATCCTTGCGCACTCAATCGCCAATCGGCTGAAAAGCGCGGACGTTTTGCCGAGCAAACCCGCAGACTGACACATTGGCCCGGGTCTTGCTTGGATTGAGCAACCAAGCAGAGGCTCAGAAGGCCTTGCTGGTTTGAGATTTAACGATTGGACAGATAGAACTATGAATAACATGACGCAAGCGGTGGATTCGTTTCCCACAATACCCGTTCAGTACGGCGCCAGACCGGCAGATCAACCATCAAATCACCCTCGGGATCGGCGGCGGGCTTCGGATCTGAGACTGGAATTCCACAAGACGAGCTTGGGGACTCTGTTGAACTATTTCCGGGAAACTGTGGGCTTGCTCATCCATGCCAGCTCAAGTGTGCCGATGGAGCGCACAGTTGATCTCTGGCACGATCAGCCGGTAAACAGGGCCGACGCTCTCTTGCTGCTTAAGCAGGCTTTGATCGAGAAAGGCTGCATGCTCATCCAAAGGGGATCGCTGTTCAGCATCATCCGAAGTCAGGACGCGAAGAAGAATTACATCCCGCTTCCCGTGATCTAGCAATTCTTCAACGGAGCACAGCCTCACCGGACAAGCTCTCTGAGCGGGGTCTGAAGCAGTAGCGTAGGCCTCCGGCTTGCGTTTGTCCCGGCAAGCTTCCAGCTTGCCGAACGGAATCAGCAGGCCCACCTCCCCGCCAACCTGGAAGGTTGGCGGGACAAAGCAAGCCGGAGGCTTGCTCTACTACAAGGGAATTTCGCTGCTGGTCTCGCAACGCCCGTTCCCGTAGAATCATCGAGCCGGGCCAATCATGCTTTCGCTCCGCCGCCCTGTCGGCGTCGGATCAGGAACGCGGAGTCGATCACAGAAAGGCGCCCGCCTCGACATCAATCGATAATCGCCGACAATCATGATGGCCCAGCCAGAGCCGGGATTGCCGCATCCGGAACGATAACCGACATACATGCTTATGAAATGTGCGACACCAGTCCGTCTCGTCTTCGCTTTGTGGCTTCTTGTTGAGCCGGGCGGCGCGCTGGTTTCCCCATCAGCGGTCGGGGCAGCCATGAACCCTGATGGTTCGACCGCCCGCGCGATTGTCGCGGCCCGTGCGGATTCTCCGGTTGGGAGCGGGGCTGAGGTAGTAAAGCTAACTGGAATCGCTGCGGGCGCGGAAGCCATCGAGCGCCCGAATCGGGATGGCAAGTTGTTGCGCAGTGAATTATGGCAGCCTTTCGACGCTCAAGCCGCGAAGGCGGATTTCTTTGTTTCACCCCAAGGCAACGATGGCTGGTCTGGCACCCTGGCAACGCCAAACACCGCGCAGTCTGACGGGCCATTTGCCACCCTCGAGCGCGCCAAACGCGCCGTCCGCGAGTTGAAGAGCAAAGTGTATTTGCCCAAACAAAGGGCGATTGACGCCCGCTATGTGGGGACCTCCTACCCTTATGGAAAGGGCAAGGACATCGTTGTCTTTGTCCGCCAGGGGTTCTATTCGCTTGCGGAACCACTGCAATTCACTCCGGAGGATGGAGGTGAACGAGTGGAAACCACGCTGCCTTCAGGCGCGTTCGAGTGGCATCATTTGCGAGATCACTATGTCACCTACTCCGCCTACCCGGGTGAAAAGCCGGTCATATCGGGAGCTGTTTTTGTCCCCGGCTGGAAAAAGCAGGGGGTGGTTTGGACGGCTCCTTTCTCCCGTGAGGATGTGCCGGCTGTGATTGCCAACGGCCAGAAGCAAACCCTCGCCCGAACTCCCAACACCGGCTATTTCATGCTGCGCCAGACACCCGCCTCATCTCGGGAAATTCCCTTCCGGCAAGGCGACATCCGGCGATGGAGCCAAATGCAGGATAACCGCATCGTAATCCTGCTGCGCTGGCGCACCGCCTATAACGCCATCGCCGGGATCGACGAGCAGAAGCAAATCGCGTTGCTGGAAAAGCCCGAAGATGGTCCAGACGGAAACAATGGCCTGTTGGTCGTCCCGCCCCGTTACTATGTCGAGAATATCAGGGAATTACTGGATGTCCCCGGAGAATGGTTCTTCGACAAAACGAACCATGAGATCAGCTACATTCCAGCAGATGGCATTGCCGATCCGAACCAAGCCCAATTGTCAGTGCCCCGGCTCAACCAGTTGATCCAGGTGCGGGGAGACGAGAACAAACCCGTGCGCAATTTGCGGCTCTATGGCCTGATTTTCGAAGGGGCGAAAGATAATTTCCGAAGCTTCCCTCATTACTACGACCCGACGCCTGGCTGCACCGCCATGTCATGGGAGTATGCGCATGATTGCGAACTTGCCAACTGCCAGGTGCGGGCTTGCGATGGTCTGGGCATGTCCATCGGCCCGGGCTGCTTAAATACGCGCGTCTTTGGCAACCTTTTCGACGGGCTGGCGCAAGGGGCCCTGGCCATCGGCGGCACGAGTGATTTGAGGAATGGAAAGCTGATCCAGGTCACCCGAGAAACAGTAATTAATCGCAATATCTTCTCGGCTTGCGGCTGCAGCGGGGGCATCACGCTGGGAGTGGGGGCTGCCCTTCGCACCACCATCGCGCACAATTACTTCACCCGATCCGGCCGGCCATATACGATCGATTGCGGGGGCGGCGGACTGGAGGGAAACATCAACGGAGATTGTATCGTCGAGTACAACCATTTTGAGGACGTGCAGAATGACGCCGATGACGCGGGGGTGATCGTGGTCAATGGAATGACCTTCAACTCCTGCGTGCGGAACAACCTGATTCACCGGGTACATCGCGGTTTTTTCAGCGACAACGTCGCGTTTTGGTTCGACAACATGTCCAGCAACTGGGAAGTCCGCAACAATGTCTTCTATGACATCGAGCAGGCGGAGATGAAAACGTGCGGCACCTATTTGATCGATAATAATTATGCCGATAACTTCTGCATCGAACCACCCCGGCATCCGCCGGAGCGGTTTATCGAGGGAGACCCATCTTTCAACTGCTCCAACCTGCGCCTTGACTTCAACGGCAGACCCGTGCGAGCGGCGATGGCCGCAGGCTCACTCGTCACCGTAAGGGCAGATGTCACCAACGCCGGCAGCTCCGGTGTGGCACCGGTGCGGCTTTACGTGGACGGCAAGGTGGTTGAAAGCCGGCCGTTCCCCGTCATCCGCGATAACACGCGGACCATTGAATTCCAGCTACGGCTGAATGATCCGGGCCGCCCGGAGATTTCGATCGGCGAAATCAAACCACAGACCATTGTGGTGCGCGGAGAGAAGCCGCCGCTGGTTTGCAATCACATCCGGATTTCTGAGGACCGTGTGCTGGCGGGAGAAAGCGTCCGCGTGACAGCCCAAGCCGTCAACCTCCGACCGACGGAGAACCGCGGCTTCATCGAGTTGGTCGCCAACGGCAAAAAGGTGCAAAGCCAGCCGTATGCTTTAAAGGGCAACGAGTCCAGGCTCGTTTCTTTTGACTTCAAGCCCGACCCGGGCACTTACCAGCTCAGAATAGGCAACAGCGATCTGGTGGAGATCAAATCCCTGAAATGGAAAGATCTGAATCTGCAAAAGGAAAACCTGCGAACTTACATCTCAGCCAAAGCCAAACCGGCCGAGGTGCAGGTTCAGCAGGAGAAGAACGCTTACACCATAAAAGCCAGCGGGTGGGACTTCTACCACGCTGAGGATGCCTATGCGACGGTGTATCTCAAACAACTCAAGGGCGATTTTGTATCGACCGCGAAAATCACCGCCTTTGGTCATCGCACCAGCGAATGGTACCGGTCGGGGCTTTTTGTCCGCAACGACATCTGCAAAAGCTTTGACGTGGACCGCGGCAGCAAAGGCTCGGTGCTCATGTTCAGCAGCCCGGGCCGCGCAGGCATCGAGTATGATGAATTTGGCGATGGCTGCATGCACAAAGCGGCCAGTGAAAACCTCCCCGAGAACACGCCGACCCCGATCTGGGTGCGCCTGGAGCGCCACGGCAACCGGTTCACGGGTTTCGTAAGCCTGGACGGCCAAACCTGGATATTAAGGCGACAAACAACTCCCATACCCGGTCTGGCACCAGCAATTGATCTGGGCCTCGCGGCTGGCGCCCCGGATCAAAAACAATATACAGTTGAGTTTCAAGAATGGAAAATAAGAGCCGAAGCTGAATGAGTTTCCACGCGCTGGCATTCTTCAAGCATTTGCTTGCTGTGATTCATTAAATCCTTTCCAAATACAACGCTGCTCTCTGCTGGACGCCATTGCTCTGCCCAGTCAGGGCCAGCGCCGCAGGATCGTGGCGACGTGCGGGCACAACCTGTTGTCTCTGTTGTCTCCTTTCGCACCGCCGCCAAATCTGGACGACTGGTCGAATTGATTCATTGCGCCATCAAAAAGCTCGATGCGCACATTGCCGAACTCGCCAGCAATCTCTAAACTCTCGCCGCCATCATGGATAAGTTGACCGCTATCGCCTCAACCCAAAAGCTTTGCCCGCCCACTTTGCCAGGGGCGACCGGGGGGAGTGGGCAGCCAGAAACGCCTGTTTCGCACCCAACCCCCGCCAGATCCTGGCATCCCTCTTGCACACAATTTTCTCGTTGCCGTAGCGGCCACGTTGTGCCACATTTGGCTCAGAAGATTTTAATCCGCTACGCCAGTAGGCTGGCAAAAAACGATGCCCACAGGCCCGCAAGGGTCTGTGGGCTTCACCTTTTCCCACTACGGACGACAAACAACTCCAATCCATCATGGAATAGGTATATTGCGACCAAGACGTCCTGTAATAAAGGCTGTCAAAGGATAATACGCATCGACGAGCAGTCCTTCATAACCACAGGGACTTCCATCCCATTCCTTCCAGTCACCCCCGCCACCGATACCGTTCTGGAAGGTCCCGTCGCGATACCCCTCCAGCATTCTGTCAAAAATGGCATCGGCTTCTGCCTTTCGGCCAAGTGAATACAGCGCCTGGACGTAATGGTAGGCCATGCTGCCGGTGACACCGCCGTTCTCGTAGAATTGAAACTGGAGATGGGCCTTGTTTTCGAATGGCACGAGGTTGCCGGGAAGTCCGTACTGGAAACTGCGGAAGCCCACCTCTTTGATCTTGGCTTGAAGCCGGTCGAGGATTGCGTTGGCTTGCGGTTTATTCACCAGGCCATAGGAAATGGCGATGCCGTTGACCCAGAGGAAGTAGCTGTCTCCAAACCTCCCATCTTTCAGGCGCCAACCCGCAAGGACACCGGTTTCGGGATTATAGAATGTTTGATAATAGACGGCTTTGATCTTGTCTGCCCGATCTCGATACAGTTTTTGCCTGGCTTCGTTCCCCAGGCAATGCTCCAAGTCCGCCAGGCACCGAAAGGCCCGCCACGCGAGGGCGGAACTGTAGGCGTCCTTCCAATTCCATGGTGTGCAGTCCCACCAGTTGGTCGGATCCCGCTCCGATTCACATAAGCCGTCCCCGTCAACGTCTGCAGCAATCATACGGCCGGCGTATGTTTCGAGAGAGCTGATCCGCCGCTTCAACCAATCCGGATCGGGCTTTCCGGTGACATAGTCCCAGGCGGCAATAATGGTCGAGGGAGCAACATCCTGAAAATGGTCCTCGAACCCCTTGAACCCATCGAAATAACGATCCAGGGCAATACGCACCAGGTCCAACGCCGTAAAATCGTCAAAGAGCGGTGGCGTGTAGTAAGCCTGGTCGGCGTAGCAAAACATGCAGAACTGGCAGGTGTCGCCGGTGGAGTTGTTGGCCAGGCAGGCCAAATCCGCCCGGAAACCAAAAATATTGAGCCAGGCGCGTTTGATCCCGATGAGTTTCGGATCGGCGTCCACCATTGATGATTCCGGATAAACTGCGGTCACCGCCAGGGTAACTTCGATGTGTTGCTTTCCCGCCTGGTGCCTGTTGGTGCTGCGCCCCGGCTGTAAGGCCAACTCAATCTGCTCCGGCCCAAGGTGCATGCTGTTGGATTGCAGCAGTCGCCGGTTGCCTGCCTTCTCCATTCTTCTTCGATACTCAGGAGACATTCCTGCCCAACGCGCGACGGCGCCAGGCGCAATTCTCTTTAAATCTCTGAGAAGCGAGAAGTCCCAGGTGGATTCATCAGGTCCCTGTTCTTTGACACGAACCAGCAAGCTGCCCCAGTCCGGAAAATGAAGCAGAACCGGGAACCGAAGTTTTCCCAATTCGCTTAAGCGCCCAAGCGGGGAAACCGGGGTAACGGTGGCATCAAACATCAGGCGGAACGGCGAGCAATTCCAAGCATCGTAATCTCTCGGGATAGCTCTTTCTATCTCCACCTTAATGGCCCTGGGATCAACGGTATAACAAAGCGAATCCGTTTCGAAATCCCCCAGCCTGATATTGGAATAACGCACCACGTTACCTTTCACTGCAACCTGGCAAACCAGGTTCGTGATTGTGCAGGAATCGCCGGAAACAGACACCGCTGGCCCGCAGCCAATGGGCTCTTTCAGCAGATTCTGTCTATGTCGGCTCTCTCCTATGGAATCCACCGAAAGAAATGTCATCAGCGGCTTTTGCAAAGAAAACGATAACTTCAGCCACGGAGATGTGTAGGTAACAGCCTCTGCGGTGGTCTCGATGGTGAGGCCCTGTGTCATCGCCGACGTGGCGATCTGCATACCGGCAGAACCCGCCACCGGCCCGGCCATTGATAGTCTGTTCGCAACCGGCATTTCGTCTGCCAAAACAGCCGGGATGCTCAAGCACGCGCATAACCAACCAACCCATGTCGTCATTTGCTTGCATGGTTCATTAAATCCTCTCCAAACACAACGCTGCTCTCTGCTGGACGCCATTGCTCTGCCAATAAACCCTGCTTAAAGCTGTACAACTTCTTGACGAAAGGGGGGGTGTTTGGTTATAGAATTGCGTCTATGAGCAAAGCCGAAACACATCATTTTCAGGCGGAGATTCAGCAACTGCTGAGCATCGTCGTTCATTCGCTTTACACCGACAAAGAGATTTTCGTGCGCGAGTTGATTTCCAACGCGGCGGACGCGTGTGAGAAGCTGCGTTTCAAACAATCATCGGGCAGCGCCATCCAGCAATCCGAGATACCCCCTTCCATCAGCCTGACCACGGACGAGAAGGCCGGCACCGTTACCTTCACTGACACCGGTCTGGGCATGACGCACGGTGAACTGGTCGAAAACCTCGGCACCATCGCACATTCTGGCACGAAGGCGTTTCTGGAGCAATTCGCCCAGGATAAACAGCCGGACGTGAGTTTGATCGGACAGTTTGGGGTGGGCTTTTACTCGGCGTTCATGGTGGCAAAAAGGGTGACAGTTTTGAGCCGTTCGTTTGCACCGGAAGAACAAGGCTGGCAGTGGATCAGCGAAGGTATGGGTGGCTATGAGCTGGCCCCGGCAGCGGACTTGCCACGCGGCACAAGGATCACGCTTGAACTCAAGGACGAAGCAAAGGAGTTTGCACGCGAAGACACAGTCGAGCGAATCATCCGTCGCTATTCGAGTTTCGTATCGTTCCCGATTGAACTGAACAGCAAACGCCTGAACACGGTGCAAGCCATCTGGACGCGGAACAAGAACGAGATCAAGGAAGAGGAATACAACGAGTTTTACACGTTCATCGGTCATGATCACGACAAGCCGCTGTTCCGGTTGCATTTTTCAGCCGATGCGCCCTTAGCCATTCAGTCGCTATTGTTCGTGCCGCAGCGGAATTTTGAAATGCTCGGCATGGGCCGGATGGACTCGGAAGTGAGCCTGTATTGCCGCAAGGTGCTGATCCAGGCCAAGGCCAAGGGGTTGTTTCCGGAATGGCTGCGGATTCTCAAGGGCGTGGTGGATAGCGAAGACTTGCCGCTGAACATCTCGCGCGAGACGATGCAGGACACCTCATTGATGCAAAAGCTCAACAAGGTGCTGACGGGCCGGTTCCTGAAGTTTCTCGACGAACAATCAGAAAAGGAACCCGAGGCGTACGAGAAGTTTTACACGGAATATCAGCGCTTTCTCAAGGAGGGCGTCGTCACCGATTTCACGCACCGGGAGGCGCTCGGCAAACTGCTGCGGTACGAGTCATCCACCCTCGACCAGGGCAAACTCACTTCGCTGGCGGGCTACGTGCAAAGGATGCCGGCTGACCAAAAGGATGTTTATTGCCTGCTCGCAGCCCACCGGGCGGCGGCGGAGGCAAGTCCGTATTTTGAGGTGTTCAAGGAACGTAAGTGGGAAGTGCTGTTCCTCTACGACGCCTGGGATGAATTCGTGATGGAGCACCTTCACACCTTTGACGGCAAACCGCTGAGGCTCGCGGAAAAGGCGGACTTGAATCTGAGCGGTCAGCAGGACCGCGCGTTGTCCCAGGAAGTCGCTGTAGAATTGGCCAAGTGGCTGAAGGAAAAACTTGGAGAGAAGGTGGGAGAAGTGCGCGTCTCGCGGCGACTGGTGGAAAGTCCCGCGGTGGTGGTGGATGCCGACAAGTTCATGACGGCCAGCATGCGGCGTATCATGAAGGCGATGAAACAAAATGCCGGGCCGGACTCTGCGATCAAGCCGGATCTGGAAATAAACCCCGCACATCCGCTCGTAATGCGGTTGGAGGCTATCCGCTCGAAGAACGGCGAGTTGGCGACCAGTGTCGCTGAACAGATTTTGGATAACGCGCGCGTAGCCGCCGGACTACTCGATGATCCGCGCAGCATGCTGCACCGATTAAACCAACTGCTCGAACGGGTGCTCGATAAAGAGCCGTGACCGTGGCTTTGCCGAATGCAGGTTTCTCCTGTCTTCGAAGACGCCTCCAATCGTCACTTCACAACGAGCGCGCCCGCCGGCACCTCCTGGCCGAGTTCGGTGGGGTGGCCAACGCCCCCGAGGTCGTTAGCGGTGAGTGTCACATTGTGCGTACGGTCGCCGGTCACTTTAAGGAACGTGCCATCCTTCGCGCGCGGCTGGCAGCCGCGGATGATCGCGCCGCGCGGCTGGATCAGACTCAGAAGCGCGTCGGCTCCCGGCCAGAATCTCGCGACGAGGCCGTCAATCGCCAGCTCCTCGACATCATCCAGGACCATTGCATGACGCAAGTCGGGTTTGGAGGTGCTCAATCGCACATTGGAGAAGCGCAGCCCGTTGACATGCCGGGCGTAGAACCCGTAAGCGGGCAGTTCGCCAAACATGATGCACTCCGGGTATTTCTTCGGAAACTCCGGCACTTCCTTCGCCGCCAATTCGCGCTCGCCGCCGCCATCGAAGGTGAATGCGAGGTTGCTGAGCAGGACGTCTTCAATCGGGTGTCCGGGTTGGCCGGTGATGGAACAGCCGGTCTTGCCGACATCCGTGGCAACGATGTTGTTGATGACGACGTGTTTCAACGAGCCGATGGGCGGGGGCATCATGTCCGGCTTGAAAGGCCGCGCACGGTCGCCGAGCCGCAGGAAGATCGGCACGCTCACGCCGTGGATGGTGATGTTGGCGATGGCCACGCGCTCCAGGCGGCCTCCGTCAACCAGTTCGAGCGAGATGCCGCTTAGGCCGCGTCGATAACCGTAAGCCGGACCGGTTCTCCGGGGCGACGAAACGACGCAATTGGCGATCACGATGTCCTTGAAGCCGCCGTTGGACTCCGTGCCCAGCTTGATCGCGTTGCAGTGGCTGCGGACGACACAGTCGCTGATCGTAATGCTTTCCGTCGGCCGGTCCAGCGTGCTCTTCAACGTGATCCCGTCATCATCGGACTCGAAGACACACTGCGATATTATGCAGTCCTTGCAGCCGTCGATGTCAATACCGTCGTTGTTGGCGTTGGAAAAATTCCACACCCGGATGCCCCTCACCGTCACGCGCTCGCACGCGAGATAATGCTGCATCCACATCGCCGAGTTCTGCAACCGCAGGCCCTCGACGCGCACGTCGCGGCAATTCACCAGCCGGATGAGGAACGGCCGGTTTTCGTAACGCTGCTCACGTTTTCTGATGAAACTGCCTCCCTGCCCGTCAATTAGCCCATCCCCGACAAGACCGATATTCTCAAGGTTCTCGCCGGCGATCAGGCTTTGCCTCACGTAGTTGTCGGTGTAGGAGCGGATGGCCGTGAGGTTGTGGGGATAATCGCCGGCGTTCGTGCTGCCGAGCAACGTCGCCCCTGCCTCGACCCGCAGCGTGACATGGCTGCGCAGGTAAATTGTGCCCGAGAGGAACTTGCCGCCATCGAGCAACGCCGTGCCGCCCCCGGCCGCGGCGCACTTGTCAATGGCCGTTTGAATCGCCTTCGTATCCAACTGCGCGCCGTCGGCCGCCGCGCCGCAGTCGCGGGCATTGATTGTCAGACCGCGCGCGCTGAGGACTGCCGTGAGATACGTGAGTGTGACGGCGAGCAGATTTAAGGTTTTCATAGATCAGGCTCTTGCTTGGGGCGCATTTCAGATTCTTCCAACACCACCACCCCGGGTAATTGGAGCGCGGACATTCTTGTCCGCTCCCGAAGCTCAGTCAACCCCGAAGCGGGAACAAGCATGTCCAATGCCGCTAGGATTTGGAACCTGGTCTGGAGGGTGTCAGGCTCCGAACTCCTGGCACTGTGGAAACGGCGTAAGCCCCGTTCCCCCTCACCCCGGCCCTCTCCCCAGAGGAGAGGGAGAACTATCGGCCGCGTGGCGACAAATCGAGGCCTCCTGACAGCTCGCGCGACGATCGACAGAGCGCCCGCTCCGTTGGGGAGAGGGAGAGGACCAGCCCAGGCTAAAGTGAGCAATCTGCGGACCCCTTTCGCCGGTCGGTTCAATATCCCCTCCTAAACCCCTCCTAAACCCCTCCTAAACCCCTCGTATTGCCAATACGAGGGGCATACGAGGGGCATACGAGGGGCATACGAGGGGCATACGAGGGGCATACGAGGGG
>JBAXTC010000740.1:0-3855 GCA_037130375.1 Verrucomicrobiota bacterium
GGGAACTCAGCGGGGCCAACCCCGTCCTCTCGCCCCAGTCGATCGATGACGGCATCAACACCTCCGATGCGGATTTGGCAGAGGTGGACGGGAAGACCTGGCTTTACTACACTGTAGGCGACCAGCGCACCTGGATGAACATCAAACGCGCTGCATTCAACGGCCCGGTGGCCCAGTTCCTGGAATCGTGGTTTACGACTCCGGGCGTTCTGGATAGAAACTGAAGTGGGAAAGGTCTTTAATATGCAAAAGCAGTCTCTTCGTCTCACGCGCGCAAAAGCCGGCCTGGTGGTTGTGGACATCCAGGAGCGGCTGCTCCCGGCTATTTTCGAGAAGGAACGCCTGGTTCAAAACGCCCTGCGCCTGATTAAAGGCGCCGCCATTCTCGGCGTCCCGGTGATCGCCACCGAGCAATATCGCAAAGGACTGGGCGCGACCGTGCCGGAAGTGGCGGCGGCCATTCCGGACTTCGCGCCAATGGAGAAAGTCGCCTTCAGCGCCCACGGGGCCGCCGACTTCGCCGCCGCACTCGAAAAGAACGAGATTTCAGAGCCAATCCTGTGCGGCATGGAGGCCCACGTTTGCGTCACACAGACTTGCCTGGATCTTCTCGCCCAGGGCTTCAGGGTTTTCGTGGCGGCTGACGCCGTATCATCTCGGACGCCGGACAATTATCGTTATGGCATAGACCGAATGCGGGCCGCCGGGGCGGTAATCGTCTCGACGGAGATGGTGCTCTTCGAGTTGCTTGAACAAGCGGGCACCGACGAATTCAAGCAAGTTCTGGCACTGGTGAAGTAGCCCGGCTCAGTTGAGCCGTTTCACGCGGATGTTTTTGTAGCGAACCATGCTCTTGGGATCATGCCCTTGCAGAGCGAAGGTGCCTTCGCTGAGCTTTCGCTCAAAATCCTTGCCCGCCTGCGCGCCAGCCGGCTCGGTGTATTGAATCACTTTCTTGCCGTCGATGAGCACCGTGACGGTGTTGTCCTGGACGATGATTTCCTGCGTCCACCATTTGTTGTCTTGCGCGGCGGATAAACCGACGTTCACGATGCCCCAGAGGCTGCCGGTTTTGATCCAGTCGCCGTGGGTGTTGTTCACTTGGCACTCAAAGCCACCTTTTGGCCATTCTCGGTCCTGGTACTTTGTGTGAAAGTAAATACCGCCGTTGGAAACCGGGCCGGTCATCACGTCCACTTTCAGATCGAAGTTCT
This sequence comes from Verrucomicrobiota bacterium, assembly GCA_037130375.1. GTDB lineage: Bacteria > Verrucomicrobiota > Verrucomicrobiia > Limisphaerales > UBA8199 > JAPLUA01. Next base: position 1,215 of record JBAXTC010000740.1, read on the forward strand.
TGAAGGGCTTGTCATCTCCCACGTAATAGAGATGACATCGATTGCCGTGGGCGACGAAAGCGCCGTCCTGGATGGTCCAGGTGTCTTTGTTTTCATCTGCGAGTTTCCAGCCATCAAAAGTTTTGCCGTCGCTAAGGGCGGTAAAACCGGGTTCAACCTCCGCTGCAAACGGCTGCGCGGCAGCGGCAAGGAGGAAGGTCACTGTTAATGCGTGAAATAGATTTCGTTTCATGCGTGCGAACATTAACCATGCGAATTGGGCGCGCAAGAATAAAAGAGCTTTTATTGCAGTCTTTTTACCACGTCCATTGGCTGTCGAATTTTTAAACCGCCTGTTCCAAGACCCCGGCCAACTCCTGGCGCGTGAGCGCAATCGCATTCGCTTTCATGCTGCTGGCTTGGGCGGCCTTTTCGACCAACCCGGCGATATGAACTTGCTTGATGCCGTAAGCGCCGAGGCGCGGGATTTGGAGCTCCTCAACCAGCTTCTCTGCCCAATGGACGCCAGCTTCTGCCGTCGCACTGGCACTGCCGGTGACCAGCCGAGCCACCTCATCGTAGCGCTGCAGAGTTTCGCTCTCGGGCTGGCGCTGGCGGAGCGCGCGCAAGTTCGCCTCCATCACGCGCGGCAGCAGCGCGGCGCAGACGGCGCCATGCGGCGCGGCAAAGGCGCCGCCAATCGGCCCGGCAAAGCCATGCACTGCGCCCAAACCCGCATTTGCCAGCGCGAGCCCGCCGAACAAGCTGGCCACCGCCATGTCCTCGCGCGCGGCGGCGTCGCGGCCATTGGCAAAGGCTGCCCGCAACGAACGCGCGGCCCGGCGAATCCCCTCCACGCACAAGGCGTCGGTCATCGGGTTTGGGCGGAGACACACGTACGGCTCGATCAGTTGTGTGAGCGCATCGAGTCCAGTGCTCGCCGTAATGTCCGGCGGCAGATCATAAGCGAGCTCCGGATCGATCAGCGCTATCCGTGGCAGCATCATCGGACTGCGCAAACTCACTTTGACGCCGTGGTCCGGCGAGGCGAGCACGGCGTTGCGCGTAACCTCCGAGCCTGTCCCGGCAGTCGTCGGAATCGCAATGAACGGAGCCGATGGTTTCAGGAGGGTTTTGCCGCGACCGATGACTTCAAGATAATCGAGCAGCTCACCCTCGTTGGCGAGCATCGCGGCAATGGCTTTACCGGCGTCCAAGGCGCTGCCCCCACCGAAGCTGATGACCAGACTACAGTTTTCATGTTTCGCCAGCGTGACGCCTCGTCGCACGCTCTCGATCTCCGGCTCGCCGGGAACAGGGAAGATGGTGGCTCTGATGCCCTGCGCGCCCAATAAAGCCGTCAATGGTTCAGCGCGACGCGTGTCGCGGCCCGTCACGACGAGTGCGGCGTGTCCGAACTCCCTGGCCAACAGGCCAAGGTCGCGCAACTTGCCCGCGCCAAAAACAATCCGTGTTGCGGTGGCAAACTCAAATGTTACGAGCGCGCTCACAGCCTACCAGTCCTCGTCGCCAGGGAAAATATTCTGAAACTTCACACTCGAACGCGGCTCGGCCATCATTAGAGCGACGGCGTCGCGCCAAGCCTGGTAATGGCCGGTCTCCTTGTGCGCCGCGGGCGCTTGCGCATTCCGGTAAGCCTCCACGAGCACGAAGCGTGTCGGATCGTCCTGCTGCTGGGCGACATCGAACCGCGCGATACCCGGCTCCCGCGCGCTCTCGCGCGCATTGGCAAGCGTCGCCTGTTTAAACGCTTCCACACACTCCGGCTTTACGTGAACATGAACGTGAACAATCAACATATCCGTTAGACCGTTAAACGGTTGAAACGCCAAAACGTTCCAACGCGCACGATCTGAGAATGAGACAATCCTGGCACCGCTTCAACCCTTTTAAGGCTTTAATGCACCCCCGTTTTTAACGTCCTTTGGTGTATAACCCCCTGCCTTAATGAACGGTTCGAGATAGGCGCCGTAGCCTGCCTTTTCCATCTCCTCGACAGGGACGAAGCGCAGAGAAGCCGAATTGATGCAGTAGCGCAAACCCGTCGGCCCCGGTCCGTCATTGAACAGATGCCCGAGATGTGAATCTGCAGTCTTGGAGCGGACCTCGGTGCGCTCCATGCCGTGAGAGCGATCTGAGCGCTCGACGAGCTCCTTGCTGTCCACCGGCCGGGTGAAGCTCGGCCAGCCGCAACCGGAGTCGAACTTATCCAGTGAGCTGAACAGCGGTTCTCCGGATACGATATCTACATAAATGCCCGGCTTCTTGCTGTCAAAAAACTTATTTTGGAACGCTGGCTCGGTGGCGGCATGTTGTGTCACGACAAACTGCATCGGCGTGAGCCTCTGCTTGAGCTCTTCGCTGGTTGGTTTCTTAAAGTTTTCCATGTTGGCATTGGTAAAAGGTGTCGAAACGACGGCGCGACTCGTCGCCCCCGTCTGCGATGGCGCTTGCGAACAGCCGACCAGTCCTGCGGCAGCCAGCGCGACCGCGGCTATGCGCCAGCCAATTCGTTTCACCCGGTTCATACAAAATAATAGCATAGCCGGGCGGGATGTCGAAATACAATGCTCCCTCGCCCCAACCCCACAGGGCGGATTCAAGAACCTGCAAAATCGTAGCCGCCGACGGCAGTCGGCGC
>JBAXTC010000741.1:0-3844 GCA_037130375.1 Verrucomicrobiota bacterium
GGTTCAACGGTTCAAGGTTCAACGGTTCAACGGTTCAAGGTTCAGGCGTTCAAAGTCCCCCCGTCTTCCCGTCTTCCCGTCTTCCCTGTTCAAAGGTTGTGACAGGGTGCAACTCTGTTGTCTCTGTTGTCTCCTGTGAGTTCAGTTGAATCATAGGTTCCAGCTTTTTGAGCATCAAAAAGCCAAAGGCTGGTCCAGTCCGAACCTGATCCCCAGCTTCTCGGCAAACCGGTATGCGCGATACAACGTGCCAACTTCGTCACCCCCCACAATCCACCAGACCCTTTTGCCGCCTGCCGCACCGGACTTCAGGGTGAATTGTTGCGGCCCCAACTCCTGCCCGAGTCCACCGCAGAAGCTGGTGTTCTTGCAGGACACCACAATGCGGTCGCCAGTAACCAGTCCCCGCTTTACCGGCAGCAGCTTCCCGCTGCGGAGATAGACATAGCGCCTGACTTCATTCGCCGCGAAAGACTCCAGTTCCGAAGCGTCCCGCGTGATAGCAACCACCATTGGCCCCGCCAGTATCGACCGGTCAACGAAAGGCGGGTTGGAAATCTGTCTGTCAAATTGAGCTTCCGCCCCGGCGCAATGGACGTTAGCATGGTTACGGCAGAATTACAACTCGCTTTCAAAGGCAAATGTTCTTGTTTCGCCGGCAGAAACGTTGCCTTGAAAGTTAACGATGACGAAATTGCTGGCGATATGGAAGGCCGAAACATTGGATGATTGTCCGTAGAGCTTGGGCTTCTTGATCCGTTCCGGAAGGAAGGCAAAAACCGGCCTCAAATCCTTGCCGCTACTCGGGGAAAAGTCACTGTCCATCTTTTTGAATGTGACCGTCAATTCCCATCGAATTTTGTTGCCAGCCATCGATCTATCGAGCTTGGCACTCCAATGCTCGGCGCTCTTGGCTGTCGTCTCGGGCACTGTAGCCATCCAGGCAGGATCTCCGTAAACGACGGTGGCATCCTTGTCATATTCCATGTCCTGCACTTCGTCAGGCACCAGCCGTTCATAGATCGCCAACAACAGCGACTGATTGGCGACAAAGGCACTTTCGGCCACATTGAACCGTGCGCCGCGATAGAAGAAGTTGTCCGCCATGCCCCATCCCATCATGCCGAAATATGTTTCTACGACAAAGCCAAAGTACTGATTGGCGCCACCCGAGTGGAGCCACGAAAGCGAGTATGATGCATTCACATCTTCGATTCTGGCGGTCAGGCAATTTCCTATTCCCAGGTAAATTTTAGGGTTGGTGGAGTTGATCGAAGCCTTGGCTTCACCGTCTATTAACCCGGTGAGTCCGCCGTTCTCAGCACCGATGGATGACGGCCCCTCGGGATAGTACACGGACCATATATCTGTTCCGGCATGACCACTGGTCCAGACACCATCCACTTTGTTGCCATTGACAAGATTGATCATTGAAAGCATGTGGTCATCCGGGGCATCATGCCGATCTTTGAGCTTCGCGCCTTTCTTCTTTTCCTGCCAGTCAGTTTTCTTATCGATAAATTCTGAATAAGCCACCCCCTCGGGCAGTGCATCAATGAATCGCATCATGCCGCCCAAGCCGAAGTTTATCGTCGGTGGAGCGTTGTCTTTGGCGATTCGAAGGGCGTCTTCATGGCTGTAACCTGTGATAATGGCCCAAACAGCGGTTCCATAGGGCGCGTTTTCCAGCTTTCGGTTCAAACCGCCTGCCTGCTTGACGAATTTAGCAGATGCTTCCTTGGGTTTACAGACGAATGCAATATAGTCAGGAGAAAAGGATTTCAGCGGACCAACCAATTCATTCAGGTTGCCATAAGTGAATATTTTTGCAGCGGCATATTTCTTTTCCAAAACGGTTGCAACTTCATTCCAATCCGGATCACTAGCAGTCTTCTTGCTGATCAAAATGGCATAATTGAATGGTTGCCTGGTTGTTGCTTGAGCAGTAGGTATCGTGAAGGAACACATAGCCACCGATAGAGCGGCCGCAAGAAGCACAAACACTGATGGGAAATTGGTCTTGGGGCACCCGCGAATACTGGGCGCTGCGCAGGTGAGGAAGAATTGCTTTTTCATGATCGCGATAATTTGTTAGCGAGCCGGCTTGCGGGTGTCAACAGCAATCAAGAACACTTCGGTTTTCGTCAGGGCGGATTCAAGAAATCGTAGCCGCCGACGGGAGTCGGCGCTGATCTCAGTAATTGAGGAAAAGTGCGCCGACTGCCGTCAGCGGCTACAAATTTGTGGATTCTTGAATCCGCCCTGGGTTTTCGTAATGGCAGGCATCCCCATCCAAAACAGCTTTGTCCGGCACGCAAAGGAACTTCAATTCTTCTCAATCGCGCCGGGATACTCACTGCGCAGCAGGTGCCGCATGGACCAATGAAGACAAACTTCTCGCTAACCCCAAGCACCATCCGGACTGTGCGCACCAACCTTCGGTTGGCTTGCCCGTTGCTTCAGAATCAGATCGGCTGTTGCAGTGACGCGTTCGAATCAGATCATGCCGCCACTAAGACAGGGTGGTTTAGCTTACGGCTGGCGTATTGCAGGCAGGCATGGATGTCCTCCGCCTCGAGGTCGGGGAGTTCCTCGAGTACCTGTGACGGGGTCAGGCCGTTTGCCAGGAGGTCGAGGACGTCAATTACCCGTATGCGCATGCCTCGGATGCAGGGCCGTCCGCCGCATTGCTCGGGGTCTATCGTTATGCGATTCATGCCCCAACTGTAGAGCAGGACCTCTGGGTTTGCACCTGAGAACTTGCGGCCGGTGGTGGCGAAGAAATCGGCCGTCAGGAACCGGCAGCGCCTGCAGCGCACTTTCTGAGTATCGCGGCTAGATCTCAGGATACTCGATGCGCAGCAGGTGCCGCATAGACGCAAGACTACCACCGCGAAGGGCAAGTCCCGGGTCTTCTGCTGGCGGGGCAGGTTCTTGTCCATCGTCACGAAGACATCGAACTGACCCGAGGCAGCGATCAAGCGCAGCAACTGACCGTTGCTGATGCTTGCCCAACCCGTCTGCGGGACGGTGCGAACCGTGTGGCCGGGAAATTCACGGGCCAAATCCTTCGCCAGACATTCGTCCAACAGCAGACGCATCAGGCCGTAGCGAGCATACGTTCACTGGCTTGTTCCAGAAAAGCGATCGCCTGTCGGCGTGCGACCGTGGGAAACTGCTCCAGGAAATCGTCCAAAGACTCTCCGCCCTCAAGGTAGTCCAGCAGCGTGCGCACCGGCACGCGGGTGCCGGCGAACACCGGCGTGCCGCTCATGATGTCCGGGTCAATCCTGACCACCGCACCGTGCTTCATCTTCATGGAGCAACTCTAAGAGCCTTCCTGGATAACGGCAAGCAGACATAGCAGGGGCAGGACAAAGTGGGCGCATTCGCGAGTTCCTGAGAGATTGGCAGGGAAGCTTCGGCGGCGAGCAAGTGTCAGTCACTAGCGAGAGCTTCGAGGAAATGGCCCTGATTCGAGCCATTCGGCTCGGTGAAAAATCTCCGCTCACCAGCCGCAAGAGAATCTTCCGACAGCTCGAACGCGCGGCGTGAACACGCTTTTCCGCGAGTCCTTCGACACCGATCTCTCCGCCATCACCGACGCCGGAGTCCTGCGCCGGATCAAGAAAGTGATTGAACAGGTCGAAGCCGCCCGGACTTTCCAGCAGATTCCAAATCTCAAACGGCTGGATGCGCAGGGCAAATACTACCGCATCCGTGTGGGCGACTATCGCGTCGGTCTTGCAGGGGCTTGACGGCTGCGAAGCCTGGCGTAACCTGCCAGTCATGCAGGCGAACCCAAATCAACTCTTGGTCGGAGCAGGGGCGGACGATCCGGCTG
>JBAXTC010000742.1:0-3844 GCA_037130375.1 Verrucomicrobiota bacterium
CCATGAACGAAGCCGAGACCCGCGCCGAGCACATTGACCCCGCCCTTAAAGCAGCGGGTTGGCGCGTCGTCGAAGGCAGCAAAATCCTGCGCGAATACCACGACTCAATCGCTGACGCGGTCGCTGACCTTGGCAAGCCCAACGAAATCAGCACCATCTTCACCACCCGATACCCGAAATTGCTTGCGCTTTCAGCCAACGTGTGGCTACCTTAGGTCTAAGATGAAGCGTGAACAACCACGAATGGAATCCTCACTTTCCTGTCTATGAATATCCGGCGTCGCGAGTTTGTAAAACGTTCAGCCCTCGGGATTGGCGGCATGATCGCTGGCCTACAGCTTGCGAATGCCGCGGAATCGAAACCCACCTTTTTTGACCCTTACGAGACTGTCCCGCTCGGCCGGACCAAAATCAAGCTGAGTCGTTTTTGCCTCGGCACCGGGATGAACGGCTCCAGCCGCCAGTCCAATCATACGCGGATGGGGAAGCAGAAACTCGAGGCTCTACTCCAGGGCGCTTACGACCGCGGTATCCGGGTCTTCGACTTGGCCGACCTCTACGGCACGCATCCGTATCTGATCCCGGCCTTGAAGGAAATCCCAAGAGACAAATACGCCATCATCACCAAGGTCTGGCTGCACACCGGGGGCTTGCCCGAACCGGAGCGCCCGGACGTGGATGTCGTTGTCATCCGCTTTCTCAAGGAAATCGGCACAGACCACATCGATCTGGTTCTGCTGCACTGCGTCACTTCCGCCAACTGGCCCAATGAACTGCGCCGCCCAATGGACGGTCTCGCGAAGCTTAAGGACAAGGGCCTTATTCGAGCCCACGGCGTTTCCTGCCACTCGATCGCCGCCCTCGAAGCCGCTGCGGCCGAACCATGGGTGGACTCTGTCCATGCCCGCATCAATCCCTTCGGAATGAGCATGGACGATAAACCGGAGAAAGTCGTGCCGGTGCTCAAGAAACTCCACAACGCTGGCAAGGGCGTCGTGGGCATGAAGATCATCGGCGAAGGGCGGCTGCGCAACGATCCGGAAAAGCGGGACGAGTCGGCGCGGTATGTGCTCGGCTTGGGCTGCGTTGATGTGCTCAACATCGGCTTTGAAAAGACCGAGGAAATAGATGACTTCGCCGCCCGCGTCCGCAAGGTGCCGCGCCAGGCCTGAACGGCAGGACTGGTCTTGATTCATGCTTGCTCACGCTTTCATTACCCCGACGGGACGACCGTGCCGGTCGTCGCAACCGCCCCTGGAATTCTCCGGTGGATACCGCCCAACGCCCCTGCGCCGGCCCGCAGCCTTGCTGTGCGCGGCAGTCACCGCCCTGGTCGCCTGCGCTGCCACCGCTGCCGAAACCTCTTACCCGCTCGAAGTCTTCGCACCGGAACACAAACGGATGACCGACCCCCAAACCGGGGCGGAGTTGTTGTTCCTGACCGGCGGTCCCACAACCAACCAAAACCTCTACTTCCATGAACACTCCTGGCTGGCGGATGAGTCGGTCGTTCTGTTCACGTCCTCGCGCGCAAAAGGGGGCCTGATGGGCTACGTGACCGAAACCGGCGAGTTGATCTGCTTCAACACGTCGCAAGGGCGGCTCGGCGGCGCCACCGCCGCCGCCCGGGGCAATGCCTTGTTCGCTGTGCGCGGACGCAGCATCGTGGAAGTCAAACTTTCCATCCTCCCTTCGGAAATGCCCGCAACGCGCCCCTCGCGCGTGACCGCTACCGAGCGGGTGCTGTGCAGCTTGCCCGATGGCTCTCCCTCCACTTCGCTCAACCCAAGCTGCGACGGCAAGTATGTGGCGCTCGGCGTCACCGGCTTCGCGGATCCGACGCGCGGACCAGCCATCTGCAAAATCCACGTCAAGAGCGGGAAACTCAGTGAAGTTTGTCGCCTACCACCAACGCCCGGCTATGGCGGCCATGTGCAATGGAGCCGCACGAATCCGAACCTGATCAGCTTCGCCGGCGGCCGCGGCCCAACGCGGGATGTCGCAGGTCCGGCGCAGACTGCCATCAGGCCCGAGGATTATGCGAATAGCAGCCAGCGGTTGTGGGTGGTGGACATCCGTGAAGGCGTTCCGCGCAACGTTTACCGGGCCGAGGAGGGCGAGCTGGTCACCCACGAATCCTGGTGGATCAACGATCAGCTCCTGTTCTGCGGCGGCAAAAGCCCCACCCCGGCGGTGCTGTCCCACGTGAAAGTGCTGAACCCTTACTCGGGCGAAGTCCGCATCGCGGGCGCGGGCGCATGGTGGCCCGAGGCCTCGCCTTCGGATGCCGCACGGCTCAACTGGTGGCACGCCGCCGGCAGCGCGGACGGACGCTGGATCGCCGCCGATAACTGGCATGGCGACATCATGCTTTTCGAGGGCAAAACCACACGACCGCATTTGCTCACCGCCGGCCACCGCACCTACGGCCACGGTGAACACCCGCACGTGGCATGGGACCGCAAGGGGGAAAAGCTTGTGTTCGACTCCTGCCTCCTGGGAAACCCGAACGTCTGTGTCGCCACGATTCCGAAAGTTTGGCAGGACGCCGTCTCGGCTAATAACGACGGCCTGAAATCGAAACGATAATAGCCCACCGCAGCCATTCGCCATCCTCGAGTGTCTGTGTCATTGAATCGTATGAAGCGGTTGTCTGCCGTGTCTCCATTCAGTCTCGGAGTCGTCATCCTGGCTGCAGGCCGCTCCGCACGCATGGGGCGGCCCAAGCTTCTGCTGCCCTGGGGCCAGACTTCAGTGCTCGGCCATCTGATTCAGCAATGGCAGTCCTTGAAGGCAAAACAAACCGCTGTCGTGTGCGCCGCTGGTGACGAAACCATCCGGGCGGAACTGGATCGTCTCGGTTTTCCAGCCGGCAACCGCATCTGCAATCCGACGCCGGAACGCGGCATGTTCAGTTCAATTCAATGCGCGGCACTGTGGATGGGATGGGATACGGCGCTCACCCATTGGGCGGTTGTGCTGGGAGACCAGCCCCATCTGCGTCACCAAACCTTGCGCCGGGTGCTCGACTTGAGCGCCGCGCAGCCAGAGAAGATTTGCCAGCCCGCGCGAGGCGGTCATGGTCGCCATCCAGTGGTGATGCCCCGAACGGTGGTCTTGGCGCTGGCAAATTCGATGGCAGCGACTCTGAAAGAATTCCTGCACGCACAGCCGGGTCGAGTCGTCTGCTGCCAGGTGGACGATCCAGGCCTGGAGGTGGACATCGACCGACCGGAGGATTACCAGCAGGCGGTTGAGATGAGAGAAGATTCAAAACAAGAGTTGAATCAGGGGGCAATCCCCGTGAATAATAGGGAAACGAATTATGAATCTGGATGAAGCACAACGGAAAATAGTGGCGGAATGGATCGCGCAAGGACTCAAGCTCTCTGACATTCAGAAGCGGCTGGTATCCGAACTCGGCATGACCCTGACCTATATGGATGTCCGCCTGTTGGTGGACGACCTGAAGCTGACGCCGAAAGATCCGGAACCGATTAAACCGGCCGACTCGCTGCTTCAGACCTCAGCCTTGGGCGCTCCCCCTCAGCCCTCGCAGGCTGGCCCGGCCGGGCCAAAGCCAGGCCAACCCCCGGCCGGACTTGGAGGAGTGTCCATTTCAGTGGACACCCTTGCCCGCCCCGGCGCCATGGTAAGCGGCTCGGTCACCTTCAGTGACGGGAACACCGCAGCCTGGCAGCTTGATCAAACGGGGCGACTCGGCCTGATCCCGCAGAAACCTGGATACCGGCCCCCGGCGGCGGATGTGCAGCAGTTCCAAATGATGCTGGAAACCGAATTGAGCAAAGTAGGGTTTTAGCAGTTCATCGCAGCCGCTCTATCC
>JBAXTC010000743.1:0-3842 GCA_037130375.1 Verrucomicrobiota bacterium
TCGGTTTGCCGGCAGGCACGCACGGTGGCGGACAGAAATGTCCGCGCTCCTTTCGCACGAGTGGGCACGGTGGCGGACAAGAATGGTCGCGCTCCTTTCGTGCGATTGCGCACGGTGGCGGACAGAAATGTCCGCGCTCGTGCGCCTGAGAGCGCACTTGAACCGCAGGGTGAAAGTCCCTGACCTGGCCATCACTTTAGGGCCAGTAACTGAAAGTAACTGCGCCGGGGCGATACCCCCGGGTGGAAAGCAACTGGAACTGAACGAGCAATCCGTAACACGTCTCGATACACAGAGACAGGTGAACTCGATTCGGTCGGCGGTTTTGGCGAGCCTGCGAGCGCAACGGCGAAGCCCGAACGAAATAGTGCGGCCAGCGCTGAGGGAGTGGATCGCGTCTGGTCGAGAACCGCAGATGGTTGGAGATGGAATGTTTGGAAGTTCAAGTGACGTAAATCAGGGAACCACGGCTGGTGGGGAAAGGGCCAGTCGGGGTCAGAGTCCTCGTAGTAGCGAAGAAGCGGGTAACGACCGTGGAGCGAAGGGGGACAGGGGAGTGGTGTTGGACGACGTGGGAATCCCATCTCACAAGGGGCCGAGTAGTGCCGCGAGGCTTTGCGCTTGGCTGCCCCGGAACAACGGGGCTTGGGATACGACGGCGAACTGACAGTGGACCGTCCCGCAGTTGCGGGATGAGCGGGGCTGCAAGCCTGCGCGGCTGGTGCGACTCTTCCAAAACCTTGAGTCGAGTGCCTGAGCCAGTCCATCAAGACCATGAACTGGAAAGCCGGATGCGGGAGAACCGCCTGTCCGGTTTGGGTGGAGGGCGACGGCCAAAAGCCGTTCTCTATCCACATCATTCTTCGATGGTATCTCTGCTCGAACAAGATGCGCACCCAGAGTTTGTCCCTTCAAAATAAAGTTGGACAGACCTCGATGATGCGTTTAGGTTCGGCTTGCTACTCGAAGAGTATTCGAGCGGCATTAGCCTGCATCCCGTCCTGGCTTCCTCAACAGAGCAAGGTGCAAGGAAGAAGAGCTCTGGCGTATCCTGTGATTCGTTTTGATCTGATTTTTGGCTGCGCCATGGCCCAACAACATTAACAAACAATGAAACTGTTATTGCCATGCACGCACCGATCAATACAACCGTCCATTCATTTGACCCTACCGCAAAATCCGTAGCAAAATCTTCAACACCGCCTGGAAACCCGCCACCATATTGGCAAATCGAGTCCGCGTCTTCGTTCTGGAAAAGGAAACTCGCCGGGATTCTTGCAGGCACCGTCCTGGCGGCTGCCCTCGCCGGGTGCCGCCAGGGGCCTGATCGCTCACAAGGCGTCGAGTTGGTGATGAGTTCGGAGACGCCGACAGCGGCGATGACCTTTGAGCTGAGATTCGAGCCGGCCATGATCAACGGAGGCCAGGTCGGCGTCGCAACCGCCGATTCACCACTGGTCATCTCGCCGCGGCTGGCGGGAACGTTTGCCTGGCTGAGCCCGCACAGCGGGGTCTTCACCCCGGCGGAACCTCTCGCGCTGGATACGCGGTATGAGCTCAAGCTGCGGCCAGGATTGCTGCAAGCCGATGGGCAGCCGGCCAGGGCGACACTCTCCCGGACTCTGACCACTCCGCCATTCGGACTCGCTGCCTGGTGGCCGCGGCAGGCAAACTCCAATGCGACTTCGCAACCAGAAATCAAACTGGTGTTCAACGCCGACGTCCGCGCCGCTCAGTTGGAGCCGTTTCTGTATTTCCGCGACGATAACGATCGTCGCACCCCAGCCGACATCCGGCAGGGCACAGTGGACGAAGCGGGCTATGAACTCGGCGGCCCCCGGGCTCTGCGCACCTGGACGCGAGGTTTCAGCGTGGCCAAGGGTTCCGGCCCCTCCGCCCCCGAGAGCGAGACGGGGAAGAATCCGACCAATGAACTCCCGAATGTGTTGGTTGTCATGCCGCGCCAGGCGCTGCTGCTGGGCAAAGGTTGGAGACTGGTCCTCGCCGCCGGGTTGCCGTCGCTGGAACGATCTCTGCATTTGAGGAAGTCCGCAGAGGTGCCCGTTGGCAACGTCACGCCGTTCGTGGTGACTGAAGTTGCAGCGAGAAACTACATAGGCTCGGGAGCCTCGATCCGGCTATCGTTCTCCAAGCCGGTGCCGGAGTCGCTGACCAATAACCTCCCTGATTGGCTCGAGATCAGCCCCAAACCGACGGATCTGACCGTGCAGGCTGGATGGCGGAGTCTGACCCTGCACGGAGACTTCGAGGGCGAGAACAGTTACACGGTCATGCTGCTGCCCGGCTTCGAATCCACGGAGCCGTTCAAGCTATCGGGCTCCAACTCGTTCACGGTGAGGATGCCGCACGTCGCTCCCCGGCTCTACTTCCCGGCCTTTTCCCGCGACCAACTGGCCGGCGGCAAGCGCTCGTTCCCGCTGCTCGCCGTCAATGTGCCCAAAGTGCGGGTTCGGGCCAAGCTGCTGGACCCCCAAACGGCCATCCACGCGTTGCGCGGCTACGGAAGTTATTTTGCTTCGGCGAATGAAAGAAGGGAGAGCGAGAACGGGGACGAACAATATCGGGCGGTGGACTACAACATGGTGCCCGGGCGCACCGTCTTTAACGAGGTGCTTGACCTCGGTGCGGAGCCTGACGACGCCACAACACTCGAGCTTGGCTGGGACCGGATGCTGGCCGGCCGCAAAACAGGGGTCGTGTTTCTGGATGCAGAGCGCGCAAACGGTGAATCGGGCCAGAATCCTGCGCTCGGAACGCAGGCGCTGATTCAACTCACCGACCTCGGGCTGGTATGGAAGAAGGCACCGAGCGGCGTCGATGTCTTCGTCTTCTCACATAGCACCGGCCAGCCGGTCCCCGGCGCAACAGCGCGGCTCTTCAGCGAAGAAAATGAACCGTTGCGGGAAGCCATTACGGATGCCAACGGGCTGGCGCACCTCGAGGCAAACACAAACGCCGACTGGGTGGCTGTGCAGCGCGGGGAAGACTTTCACGCGGCAGTGCTGAATCAAAACCGGGTGTGGCTCTACCGGTTCGAGCTGCCCAGCACGGGGTCGGATGAACAAGAGGCCACGCGGCGCGTCATGTTGTTCGGCGACCGAAACCTATATCGGCCGGGCGAGGAGCTGCATTTGGAGGCGTTGGTGCGGGATTGGGGCGCGCAGGGTTTGACCATTCCCGCCGGCCTGACCGGCACGTTGGAGTGCCTGGACGCCCGCGGGCGTCCCTTCTTCCAGACCAATGCCGCCTTCAGCGCGTCTGGCAGTTGGTCCGTATCGGTGGCGCTGCCGGGCGCATCGCTGGGCACATATTTCGCCCATCTACACCTCGGCACGAATGAGTATGGCTACGCGTTTCATGTGCAGGATTTTCAACCCAGCGCCTTTGAAATCGCCCTCCAAACCAAGCCCGCCTTTGCCGCAGCCGAAAAAATCGAGGTGCCGCTGTCCGCCCGTTATTTGTTCGGCAAGCAGCTTTCCAGCGCCCGGGTCGAGTGGTCCCTTGAAGCCGAAGACATGGAATTCAAACCCGAGCGCTTTGCGGGCTTCAACTTCAGGCGGACGGACTTCGAGCCTCTTTTCGGGCGCGGCCAGTCTTCCATCGCCTTGAATGGCCAGGGCACGATTCGAGGCTCGACCAATCTTATCATCGCCCCCGATCTGCCGGTCAATGGTGCCTCGCCGCAGCCGCGCTCGGTCTCGCTGCTGGTCGAGGTAACGGACCTTAATCAGCAGACCCTCTCGCGGCGGGCGGAGTTTGTCCAGCACAGCTCGGATTTCTATTTGGGGTTGCGCCAGGGGACCGAGGTGCTCACGGAGGGG
>JBAXTC010000744.1:0-3825 GCA_037130375.1 Verrucomicrobiota bacterium
TATCGCCGACTTTCAGTCGGCAGACCGTCCGAAGGCTCCCCGCCGTGCGCCTTCCCAGTGCAATGAAATGGTTTCAAGTCCGCCCACCGGATAGACCCGCTGCGCTCTCTTGGGGTCGCGGTAACTGAGCTTGCGAATTACCAATGTTCCTTTCAAACTGCACAGATGATTCTGCGCCTTCTCGAGGGCCGGGTCCAGCAGTGGCTCCGCCAGTTCCCCGCCCTGGCCAGCCTCGGCCCGCGCCAGTGTGGCAAATCCATTGCTGCGTGAACTCCAACACCTCAAGAATTGATTGAGTTATGAACTGCCCTAAATGCCAGGCTGAGATTGGTGCGGCGGTCAAATTCTGCCCCGAGTGCGGACAACGCATCGGCACAGCCATCGGACTCGAGGGGGACGTGTCGCTGGGCGGGATGCCGACGGTCGGCGGAGCCGTTTCCCTGGGCCAGATGCCCACCCAAGTGGAGCCAGCGAAACCGGAGGGAAGCCGTGGACAGCGGATTGGCGAGCGCTACGAGATTCTGGCCGAAATTGGCCGTGGCGGCTTTGCCGTGGTGTATCGGGCTCGAGACTCGAAGCTGGGCCGCGAAGTGGCGGCCAAACGGTTGCAGGGGCCGGCAGTGACCGGCGCCCTGGGTCAGCAGGTGCTGGACCGGTTCGCGCGCGAAGGTCAGACCATTGCCGCGTTGAATCATCGGAATATCGTGATGGTCTATGACCACGACCGCGACCAGGACGGCGCCTATGTGGTGATGGAATATGTGGGCGGCGGCAGCCTGCGCGACCTGCTCAAAAGCAAAGGCGGCAAGCTGGAAGTGGCCGAGGCGGTGGAACTGGTCAAAGGCGTGGCGCGCGGGTTGGGGTACGCGCACCGGAAGAACCTCGTGCATCGGGACATCAAGCCCGCCAATATCCTGCTTGTCAAAGAAGGCGGGGAGCTGATTCCGAAGATCGCGGATTTCGGCCTGGCGCGGCTGGGGACCGAGAGCGAGTTATCGTTGAGCGGGATGGGGATGGGGACGCCGTGGTATATGCCGCCCGAGCAACGACGCAATGCCAAGGGGGTGAACCATACGGCGGATTTGTATGCGCTGGGCAAGACTCTCTATGAGTTGGTCACGGGCGAAGTGCCGGACACGGTCGAGTTGGAAAAGCTTCCGGCCTGGCTGCGACCCGTCATCCAGCGGTGCATCAAGAACAACCCGGAGGAACGCTATTTCAGCGCGGAAGAGCTGTTGAAAGATTTGGAGAATCCCGGCGCAGGCGCGTCGGCCGCACCAGGCGCAACCGCGGCTCACGCCGACCAATGCCCGGCGTGCGGCGAGATCAACAGCGCAATCGAGAAGTATTGCCAGCGCTGCGGGGCCGGGCTGAACCAGCCGTGCCCGGAATGCGGCCGGGAACAGCGGTTGAAAGTGCGCTACTGCGGCGGGTGCGGCACGGATGTGCCGGTGTTTGAAAAAGTGGTGGCGGTTCTGGTCGCCATGCGCCGCCATGCGGGCGAATTGCAGCATAGCCGGGTGCTCAAGGATGCCGAGGAGTTCCACCAAATCCAGTTCAGCGCGAAGGGGGCCAAAGGCACGCAACTGGTGAATGACGCGGCCAGTTTGCAGCAAGCGGCGACAGAAGCCAGGCAGAAGCAGGAGACGGAGCTGAAGGCAATCGAAGGGTTGGGCCAGGAAGGGAAATTTGAAGAGGCTCTGAAGCGGTTGAAAGCCTTGCAGTCGATGTCCACAGACTGGGGCGCAACCGAGGAGCGGCTGCGGAAGGCGATTCCGGCGGCGTGGGCCGTGAGCTTGGAGCAAGAAGCCCGCAAACTGTTTGCGAAGAAATCTCTGGCAGAAGCATGGAAACAAATGGCTCTGCTGGAAAGTCTGACCGGCAAGCTGGACGAACCGCAGACGCAATTGCGTGACGAGGTGCTGGCGTTGTGGGTGGCGGCTTTTCAGGAGCAATTTGAGGCGCTGCTTCGTGGTGGACGATACCAAGCGGCCTTGGAGCGGTTGACGGAGATGAGTTGGGTGCAGGGAGCGGCGGAGTTGGCAGCAACGTGGAGTGAAGCTTTCGGACAACGGCTGGAAGAGTTGCAGGCCGCCGGCAAATTCAGACAGGCAGTGGCGGAGGGGGCGTTTTTGGAGAAGGTTCTGGCCGAGACTCCTCCTCTGTGCGATGCCAGCGAGGAGGACGCACGGCAAAGAAAGCTGGCCGGGCTATTGCGTGAAATGGAGTGGCCGGAGAGGCTGGCGGCGGTGAAGGTGGCGCAGGCAAAAAGGGTCAAGCTCAGCCTGCTGGTGGGGATAAGCGCGCTGGTGGCAACACTGGCGTTCGGCTTGGGAATGTGGTGGTGGGGAGTTCATTTGCCGGCGCAGCGGCGGATTGAAGAAGCGCGTATTAGGGCGCAACAGGTAGCGAGACAGGCGGCGGAAACGGCCCGTCTGGAAGCCGAGAGAAAAGGTGAGGAGGAAGCTCGTCTGGAAGCAGCTCGCCTCGGAGCGGAGGAGAAAGTTCGCCAGGCATTGGCATCCGCTTCACCAGACAATCCCTGGGAGAACAGTCTGGGGATGAAGTTCGTGCCGGTGCCGGGGACCAAAGTGTTATTCAGTGTCTGGGACACGCGGGTACAAGATTACGAGGCGTATGCGGGAGCCGCCGCAGGAGGAGATAATTCAAATCCAGGGCTCTCTCATGGGCAAGGGCCGACTGATCCGGTGGTTAATGTGAATTGGGGCGATGCGCACGCATTTTGTCGGTGGCTGACGGAAAAGGAGCGGAAAGCGGGCCTGATTACGGCGGAGGAATCGTACCGGCTTCCGACCGATGCCGAGTGGAGCATGGCGGTGGGATTGGACGAACCCAGCGTGGGCACCCCCGAGGAAAAGGATGGCAAGGTCAAGGGTGTCTATCCTTGGGGGACGCAATGGCCGCCGCCGCGTGGGGCGGGGAACTACGGCAAGGATCTCAAGGTGGACGATTTTCCGTACATGTCGCCGGTGGGGAGTTTTGCCCCCAATCGCTATGGGCTATATGACATGGGTGGGAACGTGCAGCAGTGGTGTGAGGATTGGTATGACGATCGCAAGGACTCCCGCGTGTTGCGCGGGGCTTCGTGGATCAGCTTCATTCCCGACTGCTTGTTGTCTTCGGACCGCATCTCTTACACGCCCGTTAATCGCTTCAACCTTGTTGGATTTCGGTGTGTGATGGTGGTGGGGTCTTCTCCGTAGGCTGGACATTCCTTAGCTCATTAGGCTCTTAGTCCTTAGCTCTTGAAACTTAAAACTTAACCGAGGCCGCGTAGCGGCCGAGAAAAAAATGGAAAAGCATGCCCCATTTCCCGCCCGGAAAGTGCTATCGCGGCCGCCGGTTTACACGCTGCTGAATCTGTTGCTGGACTTGGAGCAGATGCAGGTGAGGTGTTATGGCGGCTGGCGCAGGAGCGGCGCTGGTTCAGCCAGCAACAACTGTTGTTCATGAGCCGCAAGCTGGACGAGGCCGGCCGAATGGCCTACGGGTGGCGGGGGCAACTCGCAAGTGGGGTCCAGCTCCGTAGGAGCGGCATGTTTATAGTAACCACCACATCGCAAGCGCGCCCCAGCTCCGTAGGAGCGGCATGTTTATAGCAACCACCACACCGGAAGCGCGGCCCAGCTCCGTAGGAGCGGCATGGAGTGGGATGGAGATTTTGGCCCCCACAGCCCGAGCGGACGCGAACACATGCCGCTGCCTACGGAGCTTGGCGGACCGGGTGGCACGCGTGGCTATAAACATGCCGCTCCTCTGGAGCTCGGCGGGCCGGGCGGCAGGCGCGGCTATACACATGTCGCT
>JBAXTC010000745.1:0-3825 GCA_037130375.1 Verrucomicrobiota bacterium
ATTTGCCATTTGCAGCGGAAGATTGCAACATAAAAGCGATAGCACCCAACGTTGACCCCAAAAAAAACAGTTAACAGCCGCGAAAGATCACAGAGATCGCAAAGAAAAGGAGTTGTGACGGATTGTGTTATCACCCGGCATGTGAATTGAAAAATGCGATCTTAGTTGGCACTACACGTTGATTTTGCGTTCTTTGCGTTCTTTTGCGGTCATTTCAACTGCCGTTCTTGGGGTCAAACGTTGGGTGCGCGGGTCTAGATGTGCATAAGTCCCGACAGGGACGGCTGACCCCCTGCGAGATCGCTCAGTCGTCCTTTCAGGACTTATCGTACTGCGGGCGCTGGTTCCCAACGTTAAAACGTTTGGCTATTCTCGCATGTCCCTCCGGGACAAAGGACAAGAGGACAAGGTGAGGCTGTGACAATCTCATTAACTTTATGAAGATCGTGAGTGTTGAAGAATTGCACGAAGCCACGGCGCGTTGCGTGCGGCAGGCCCTTCTCTACTTCGACACGAGCTACATCCTGAAGCTCACTTGAAGGTCCACCGCCGCATGCGCCCGAAGTGTCAAACAAGTCCTTCCAAGGTCGGGTTCAAGGGCTGGGGGAAAGCCCCGCGTCCACCAGAGCGCGATGGAGCAAGTCCGTAAGGGCCAGTTCCCGCGCCCATTCAGCAAGGTAAGCGCGGTCCAGGGCCGCCCCCTGAACTTTTAGCACCCCCAAAACGTCGTTCCATTGTCGGTCAGACACGCCACCACCCTCACGATACCATTGCAGCTTGGCCAGCACGGTGTCCTCCGGCGAAGCGACATAGATGCTCGTCTGCCCGTCAGGACCGGTCGCCTGCAGGACGCGCCGCCGCATTTGCATCAAATGAAACGGATCGGCTCGTGCTACAAACACATCCACCTTGAGAATGCTGTCGAGGTGGATCACGTTGAAACTGCGGCTCGAGCTTGCAGCGGTGCGGATGGCCTCGACATCAGCGTAGAAGGCGGGATGGAGAAGACGCGCCAGAGGCTCGGCATGATGGGGACGAACGGCGGCTACGAAATCAGCGTCCGCCGTCGCGCGGTAAATACCATGGACCGAACTGGCCATCGAGCCGCCGAGGAAGTACGGAATCCGGAGGCTGTCAAACGCCTTCACCACCAGCAGGGTTACCTCGGTTTGCTCGGGGTTCATCGGTCAGGAGGCGGCGGGCCGAAAACTTTGGCCGCCAGGTCAGGACCGAGATGGATATCCGCGAACCGGCGACGCGTTTCGGCCTGGGTAGCATTGGGATGGCGGGACCGCAGCCCGGCCAGGCAAAGCTCACGCACGGTCGCGCTCATTCGGTCCGCAAGTTGCAGCTTGCGCCAGGCCGGTGCCCGGCGCAGGAGTTCGATCAGCACCTGCTCGGCTGCGGGACTGGTATCGGGCGACTGCGTTCTCATCACGCTGCTAACGTATCACCCAACCGGCCCCTGTCGAGATTGTCTCGCGCACCCAGCGGTGAACCTAAAACAAACAGTTAATAGCCGCGAAAGATCACAGAGATCGCAAAGAAAAGGAGTTGTGACGGATTGTGTTATCACCCGGCATGTGAATTGAAAAATGCGATCTTAGTTGGCACTACACGTTGATTTTGCGTTCTTTGCGTTCTTTTGCGGTCATTTCAACTGCCGTTCTTGGGGTCAAACGTTGGGTGCGCGGGTCTAGATGTGCATAAGTCCCGACAGGGACGGCTGACCCCCTGCGAGATCGCTCAGTCGTCCTTTCAGGACTTATCGTACTGCGGGCGCTGGTTCCCAACGTTAAAACGTTTGGCTATTCTCGCATGTCCCTCCGGGACAAAGGACAAGAGGACAAGGTGAGGCTGTGACAATCTCATTAACTTTATGAAGATCGTGAGTGTTGAAGAATTGCACGAAGCCACGGCGCGTTGCGTGCGGCAGGCCCTTCTCTACTTCGACACGAGCTACATCCTGAAGCTCACTTGAAGGTCCACCGCCGCATGCGCCCGAAGTGTCAAACAAGTCCTTCCAAGGTCGGGTTCAAGGGCTGGGGGAAAGCCCCGCGTCCACCAGAGCGCGATGGAGCAAGTCCGTAAGGGCCAGTTCCCGCGCCCATTCAGCAAGGTAAGCGCGGTCCAGGGCCGCCCCCTGAACTTTTAGCACCCCCAAAACGTCGTTCCATTGTCGGTCAGACACGCCACCACCCTCACGATACCATTGCAGCTTGGCCAGCACGGTGTCCTCCGGCGAAGCGACATAGATGCTCGTCTGCCCGTCAGGACCGGTCGCCTGCAGGACGCGCCGCCGCATTTGCATCAAATGAAACGGATCGGCTCGTGCTACAAACACATCCACCTTGAGAATGCTGTCGAGGTGGATCACGTTGAAACTGCGGCTCGAGCTTGCAGCGGTGCGGATGGCCTCGACATCAGCGTAGAAGGCGGGATGGAGAAGACGCGCCAGAGGCTCGGCATGATGGGGACGAACGGCGGCTACGAAATCAGCGTCCGCCGTCGCGCGGTAAATACCATGGACCGAACTGGCCATCGAGCCGCCGAGGAAGTACGGAATCCGGAGGCTGTCAAACGCCTTCACCACCAGCAGGGTTACCTCGGTTTGCTCGGGGTTCATCGGTCAGGAGGCGGCGGGCCGAAAACTTTGGCCGCCAGGTCAGGACCGAGATGGATATCCGCGAACCGGCGACGCGTTTCGGCCTGGGTAGCATTGGGATGGCGGGACCGCAGCCCGGCCAGGCAAAGCTCACGCACGGTCGCGCTCATTCGGTCTGCGAGTTGCAGCTTGCGCCAGGCCGGCGCCCGGCGCAGGAGTTCGATCAGCACCTGCTCGGCTTCGGGACTGGTATCGGGCGACTGCGTTCTCATCACGCTGCTAGCGTAGCCCCCCACCGGCCCCTTGTCGAAATGAGGATGAACTGGGCACGTTTCGGTTCCGCAACCCGTGCTTGATTTCGCGGATGGCACAGGCTTTTGGCGGCCTGGTCAGCCAACGTGACATTCGGCGCCTGTGTAAGCGCATCGTCCGGGAATTCCAGCCGTTGAAGATGATCGAACTTTTGTGGAGGTGTAGGCCGGTGCCCTCACCCGGTGGGGGTTGGCTTCGGGAGCGGACATGAATGGCCAAGGCCTATTCAACGATGGCGAGCCGGCGGAGCCGGAAATCCGAAATCCGAAGGTCGAAGGCCGAAACAAATCCGAATGGATGGGAATGGGGCAATAGGTAAACGGAAAGCCGCGACTCGAACCCATGACTTTGCGGTAACCGATCTTCCGGTTTCTCCGGTCGGTCTTTCTCTGCCCGGCAATACGCCGGCGAAGAAACGTCGCGGTTTCCCGTTTGCCCTTTGCCCCATTGCTGGCAATTTGGGATTTGTTTCGGGTTTCGAGATTAGGATTTCGAATTTCCGGCTCCGTGGTCTTGGAAATGGGGAAACTCCGGGCCAGAGGCCCGGCCAACCGTCAGACCGGAGGTCTGACCCACGCCACGACCGGAGCCGCTACCCAATGCCCGTGCCGTCAGGGACCCGGTGGCAAGCGTACCTGGCGGGACTATGCCTCCACCCCGCCCTTGGCCGGTCTCCGTCGTCTCGGTAACGTTACCGCTCTCAGGCTGCCCATCAGAAGCTGACCCTTTTGTCCTGCCTCCGTCGCTAGTATCAGGAGCCCTCCTATAGGATACCTCCGTAGTACCTCCGTTCCAGGTCGGTTCAATATCCACTACTAAACCCCTGCTATACCCCTCCTAAGCCCCTCCTAAACCCCTCGTATTGCCAATACGAGGGGCATACGAGGGGCATACGAGGGGCATACGAG
>JBAXTC010000746.1:0-3825 GCA_037130375.1 Verrucomicrobiota bacterium
AGTCAGGGCGAACCCCCCCGGCAAGGCGAGGAGTTGCGTCCGGGAAGCGAGAATCCGGGAGACCACGCAAACCGGCGGTTCTCATCGTGGACGAATACTTGGTCGCAGTTGTCCAAGCTGCGTTGGCATCCTCCGGCAAAGTCCGGCCTTCAGGTCCGCGGGCCGAGCTGCGAATGACCCACAGTAGAGGCTGTTCCTAATGAACCCCATCGAACTTCTCCAATCCCTCAGACTTGAGCGCCACCTCCCGGCATTTCAGGAAAACGGCATCGATGCCGAAACGCTGCTCACACTGACCGATGCCGACCTGAAGGAGTTGGGCATTGCCAAGATGAGCGACCGCAAACGCATCCTTGCGGCGATCAAAAAACTTCGCATCGGTGATGAGGGTGGACGTGGATCCGATCGTGATGATGCCCTGTCGGCTGAGCCGGCATATCGCGCGGTCGGTCCTATCGCAGGTAAGGCAGAACCAAGGGAATTGCGGTGGTTTTCTTTGGCTAACGCGATCGGGCAGGAAAACTGTCCTTCAATCACAAGGCCATCCTTCTCTCTATGAACATTCTGCCTCCTCAGGCTATAGCCGAAGCCCTCTCCTGGCTGGCGACCGACGCCTTCAATGCGCTGCAACTACCTGCGCTCGCGGTCGTGCTCGGTGGCCCCGGGGAGGAGGAGTTGCTGCACCAGTTCGAAATGCAGTGTCGCGACATCGACCGTGCGAGCGACAGTATTTTGATCCTTTCCCTCGGCACATCTAAAGAGTCCCCACTCATGTTCAATCCCGTTTGGCGTTTTCAAGCGCACAACGACCTTGCGAGGCGCATCGAAAACATCCGGATGACGCCAGGTCACCATTTTGGGACCTGTTGGGGGAGTTTTTCCGATGCCGCGCTGCGTCTGCTGGGCCTCGAACCGGCGTGCCTGCCCGCCGTGTATGTCCGGTTCGCCTGCCCTGGGGTTGCTGACAGGCCGGACCCGGCTGTCGTGGTGCCTCTGCCTCATGAGCGATGTGAACTGGCATCGCGATTCCTGACGACACTTTCCTGGGCAGCCAGCGACCATGCCCATGGCCACGCCACCCTGGACACGTTTCTGAAGGAGCATACTCTCCACGGTTGGGTGGTCTCCCAGTCTACGCAAAATGCGTTGGACAAGGCCTTGTCTGGCAAATCGCCCCGGTATGAACCGGCTGGATGCAATCCTGACGAAGGGGAGACGGCTCGCGTCGAAATGAGTTGGGGTATCGCGGTGGCTGATGCGGATATGCAATGGGGGGGGCTTGGCGAAGTGGTTTCTGAAATCGAGCAGTTCCTGAACCCATGGGAATACCAACCAGAGACGACGTTTCGGCGGCCGGACTTGATGGTGGCCTTGCGCCTGGCGAGGGTTGCGCACAACATGGGGGATTACGGGACGGTGGTCCGCAACATCGGCGCTGCGGTCGAAGCTTTGTTTGTGGCGTCGCTCCTGCACCTGGTTCGAGGGAGCCGGAGAATCCGGTTGCCGCAGCACCTCGACCATGTCGACCCC
This sequence comes from Verrucomicrobiota bacterium, assembly GCA_037130375.1. Lineage (GTDB taxonomy): Bacteria > Verrucomicrobiota > Verrucomicrobiia > Limisphaerales > UBA8199 > JAPLUA01. Next base: position 1,531 of record JBAXTC010000746.1, read on the forward strand.
CAGGCTGGGCATGTGGAAGTGGCCGGAGTTAGGCTCAACCACCCGAGGCACGTCCGCATTGGAGCGGAGCGTGGATTTGACGCACCCCTCCTGGATCCATGGCTGGCCCCGCCGCTAAAACAGGGCTTGGGAGCCCTCGAGTATTGGCTGGGGGAGCAATCCCTCACGGTAGCCCCTTCAGCATTTGCGGCGATTGTTGAACTCCATCGCAGGATCGCAGATCTTCGCAATCCGGCAGCCCACGGGGAGCAGATCAACCGAGAGCAAGCGGAGGAAATGTGGCGTTTGCTTGAGATGTTAATTCTCTCAGGACAGGCTGCGGCCATGGTGTCGGTTCGCCGCGGGTTTTACAAGTGGCCGGATGTGGATTGGACAGTCCTGTCGGGCATCCGGGCGGACCCCCGGCCGCATTATGAGCAGTCCCTGCGCGCTGTCTCCGAAGCCCAACAAGAGTCCGAGGTCTGGGACTGCCGCCGAAAGTCTGATCACGAACGGGTCGCCGCGCTGCGGGCTGCGCTCAACCATTTTTCCTCGCTTGCACAGTCGCCCGTCCTGAATCCGGTGGACCTCGCGTCTCTTTCTGCCGTGAAGGACGCGCATCGCCACATGGAGGGCTGGGAGGCATTTCAGGCCGACGTGGCGGCGTTAAGCGAATGCGACCGCCAAGCCGGGTTCCTGGCGCGCGTGGCCGGCCGCTGGTTCACCACCCACTCCCGCGGTGACCGCCACCATCTGGCCGAAGTTTCCAGGGCACTCACCCCCAGTCCGAAAACGATTCGGAGCACGGCGGACATCGATGGTGTTATTGCCCGCATCGAGCATCTACTTAAGGCTGGTATCGTAGTCGCGGCGCCTGGCAGGAATTGGCAGGAGAACGTCCGGCGCCGTTTGGAGCGGTGGTTGGATTCGGTCAGACTGCGCGATATTGCCTCAGCGCGCACGACACCTGCTGCAGTCTGGGAGAAGATACGGAAATGGAGGGACTCTCTGACGGCTGTATTACAGCAGGCAGAAGGCGATCTGAAAGCGGTCGAGGTGCAGTATGCCGAAGTGGCCAGATTTCTTGACTGCGCTCGCGCACGCCTCGCGGCCACGCGCGCTGGGCTTGCCGCTTCCTGTGTTTGCGGCCGGCATTCCAAACCATGAAACCGCGATCCCACAACCCCGCCTCCGACCAGCCGTCCGGCTCTGCCAGGCAGCAGGCTGTGTCTGCGGGACACAGAGGGGTTGTCCCCCTGCTCGCGCCAAATGTTTGCTGCGTGGACCTCAGCGTAGCCAAGAGTGGCCGACTGGTAGCCTATCGTTATGGAGGCGGTCTGCTCAGAACTGGAGCGTTCGTGGCAGACGCACTAGGCGGCGGCAGATCTGAACACACTTAGCACTAATGAGTTTTATTGTCACGACCTACAATGTTCTGGCCACAAGTTACATCAAGCCGGAATACTACCTAAATACCCCAAGGCAGCTTCTCGATCCACATGACCGCATTCCGCGCCTTGTGTCCTATCTGGAGCGACTGCGTTCGGACGTCTTCTGCCTCCAGGAAGTGGAACCGGAGGTGTTCGGCACCATCCAGGCCCGGTTAGAACCTTTGGGGTATTCTGCTGAATACGCCATGAAGGGGCAGGGCAAGCCTGACGGCTGTGGCGTATTCTTCAACGCTCGTCACCTACAGCTTCTGCATATACTGCGGCTGGATTACCAGTCCGCGGACGGCGACCAGCCCGCCTCCGGCCATGTCGCGCAGTTGGTGCGACTGAACGCAACCGGACACCACATGCTGGTGGTCAACACGCATCTGAAGTGGGATCCGGAAGGTCGTCACGAGCTAAGTCACATCCGGCAGTTGATTGAAACCCTCGCGGCCCAAGCAGCCACGGGCAGCGGACTGATCGTCTGTGGCGACCTAAACTCCAATCCACGCAGCAGTGTGGTCCGGGCGCTCCATGCGGCTGGCCTTGAATACGCTCATGTCGCTTGTCAAGATTCTGCGACGTGCAACGCAAATCAAAGCGCAGAGATGCTCGACTTCATATTCTACAATAACGCGTTTCGCGGTGAAGCCCTGCCAATCCCATCGGTCATGCAGCATACTCCGTTGCCAACGTTGGACCAACCCTCGGACCACGTCCCGGTGTCGGCGGTTTTCGAGTGGCGATCAAATGGCAAGTCTGTGGTGGATGCATCGCTGCAGGTGACCGCATGCTCCACCCCCGGTTCGCTATCACACGGTCCCCACCAATGAACCCCATCGAACTTCTCCAGCACCTCGGCCTTGATCGCCACCTCCCGGCA
>JBAXTC010000747.1:0-3823 GCA_037130375.1 Verrucomicrobiota bacterium
ATCCAAAAAGAGGGTTCCGGGAGCAGGCTGCGCGCTATTGCTGTGTCAGCGTCTGCCTCAGTTGTGCGCCGACTGCCGTCGGCGGCTACGATTTTGCAGATTCTTGAATTCGCCCCGACCCAGAGGCTGCTGCGCTGCGCAAGTTGTGATTTTATAGTCATCAAAATCTATATCTCTACGCTGCTGTCAAAATAAGATTTGATACCAACGAAGTCAAGAGAATTGGGACGAAACGACCATTAATCTGGACGACCATCCAAAAAGAGGGTTCCGGGAGCAGGCTGCGCGCTATTGCTGTGTCAGCGTCTGACTCAGTTTTTGTGAGGAACTGCGCCCCAGTTCGAGGTCGGGGCCTGGCGCGTCGAAGCGGACGATTACGCAGTGCGAGCTGAAATCCGTCTTGGTGATGCGTCGCAAGTTGACAATGCAGGTGCGGTCTGTCTGCACGAAAGTGTCCGCCGGAAGCCGCGACATCCAGTTCTCGAGGGTCTGCCGGACAATGAACTTCTGCCGGTCGGCCGTGATGGCAATTGAATAATTACGTTCGGAGGTGATATAGAGAATCTGGTCGAGGCGGACAAAGCAACCGGATTGGCCGGCCTGGATTAGTACGCTGTCGTCAGGACGCAGTGTCGGCAAGACGGCGGGATGCGTTTCAACGGCCTCTGGCTCACGAACACGCCGTTCCATACGCCGGATGGCGATTTCAAAACGTGCGGGATCAATCGGTTTTAACAGGTAGTCGATGGCGTTGACCTCGAATGCGCGCAATGCATAGCGGTCATAGGCCGTGACAAAAACAACGCACGGCGGATCGGGCATCAGGTTCCGAAGAAGTTGGAATCCGTTCCCCCCCGGCATCTGGATGTCGAGAAAGATGAGTTCCGGGTGGTGACGGCGAACGGCTTGAGCGGCTTCCTCAATATCGGCCGCCTCAGCCACTACGGTGAAACGTGGATAGGCGGCCAGCAGGTCTTTCAGAAGAACCCGCGCGATGCGCTCGTCGTCAACCAGGAGGCAACGGATCGGTTCCATGCTTAGTTTTCGGGTTGCGATTCCACCTGACTTGGCTCATGGAGGCGCGGCGAGTCGTCCGGACATGACGCGAATGGCAAACGAATGCGGGCAATCACCCAGCCCTCTTCCTCCGAGAGCGAGAGGGTTTCCTGGCCTCTGTAAACCAGCTCCAGGCGTTCCCTCAAATTGCTGATTCCGATTCCGACCGGTTGCGGTCCGGTGGCCGCCCGGGTTTCAATATGCCCGGTGTTGGCGACTTCCAAACGGAGAATGGACCCTTTGCGGGCGGCCCTGACGTGAATGCTCAGGACAAAGGGGGCGGGGCGCATCCCGTGTTTGATGGCGTTTTCCACCAGCGGCTGCAGGATCAGTTCCGGAACAAGGCACGTCTTCGCATCATCCTGGATGGCGAAAACCACATCCAACCGGTCCTCGAACCGCACCTTTTCAATGTCGAGGTATGCCTGCAGGGTTTCCAGTTCGTCGGACAACGCAACGGTCAAATCGGATGAATGGTACAGCGATGCACGCAAAAATCGGGCCAGCCGAAACACAAAACCGGAGGTGCGCAAGGGATTCTCACGCATGAGGCCAATGGCGCTGTTCAAGGCATTAAAGATGAAATGCGGGTTGAGTTGGTAGCGCAACATGCGGAACCGGGCTTCGGCAAGCGCACGTTCCAGCTTCTGCGTTCGAACCTGCCCTTGCAGGAGTTGGTGGAGCCGGTCCATGCTGGCCGCTAGAAACAGGATGGAAGTGACCACAAAAAAAACCATCAGACCAATCGGCAGAGGAATCCATATAGGAATCCGTCCGTACCATTGAAGCTGGAGGATCACCGAGATCAGGCCATCGATCAGGCAGGCGGCCAGCACCAGCCGCGTGCTAATCTGTTTGCGGAAGAAAAACTGCCATCCGGCGACAACTATGCAGCAAAACAACACACCCAGAGAAGCCACCATCACCACGGCGTTGCCGGTCTGAAAAGGAAGAACCAGAATTAAGACACTGAGGGCCACTAACACAAGAAGCGCACCATCGGCTGTTCGGCTGAGCCATCTGGGACGGAAGAAGTCCTGACAAAAAACCCGCGTGAATATCCCAACGCCAAAAACCATCGCCATGCCTACGCTCAACGTCGGTTGTCGCACCATGTAGCTGGCAAGGGGCAGGCGGAGCCAGGTCCAATAGCCCCCTTGCAAGGCAAAGTAGAGGGACAATAAAGTCACAACCAAAGCACTCAGGAAAAAGAGGCGGTTGCGCATTAGAAACCCAAAGACCAGGCTGAGGCAAAAAATCGCGAGGGCAAACCCACCAAAAGCAAACCCGGCTGCCTCCCGTCTCACCAGCGTATCGGTGAAGGACTCGAAACTGGAATAGACGGCCAGCGGGAAAGAAATCGAGGTCTCTGTCTGCGCCCGCAGATAAACCACCACCTGTTCGCCCGGGCGCAGATCAACGGGAAACGCGGGCATGCGCGTCTGCAGCTTCAGCGCTGCCCGCGGGCGCAGGTTGCCGGCCGCCTCGGTTTCACGGACTGCCCCATCCCGGACCACGAACCAGTCAAGCTTCTCGAAGCGTGTGATGCGCAGCTCGATAACGGCCCGCAGCGCTTCGGCTGCGCCGCAGCGGAGCCCGAACCGAAGCCAGAAGACATCCGCCGAAAAACCGAACGTGGGAGAGTCGCTCCGGTTGGGCGCAAACCATTCCCTCGCTGGTACCGCTAAAACATCCTGAATCGTCAGTTTAGCAGAGGGGTCGCGAAAGATCGAGAGCGCGCCACTCGGCGTCAGGGGAAGTTGCTGGCCAGTCAACAACACCGGCGGCGGGCCGGGTGTCTCAGCCCCCAGTCCCACACAGGCCAGGACCGTTACCCAGAACGCCAAGCCCATACACAATGACAATGCGGACCTTGCCCTGCGTTTCTCAAGGTCTCGAATCATCGCGTGTGTTCATGCTTCCACAAAACCAAACAGGTCGCCACAGCCTCAAGAAGCTCTCTCGATGGCGACTTGTCCAAATGTATGGACCGAAAGAACCTCTGTTTCAAGCCTTTACTGGCGGCAGCGTTCTCCAGGGAGGGTGGTTTCAAGAAATCGTAGCCGCCGACGGCAGTCGGCGCTGATCTCAGCAATTGAGGAAAAGCACGCCGAGTGCCGTCGGCGGCTACGATTTCTTGAAACCACCCTGACAAAAGCAAAAGGTCGTAGAAATAAGGTTGGCAGACCGACGCGCTGGCGCTACCCTGCGAACATGAGCGCAACAGTCGAACCGCCAAGAAAGGTCTGGACGGAAGCGGAGCTGCAGGCTCTGCCGGAGGATGGTTTTAGTCACGAGCCGGCTCCGGCGGGTTCCTCGAAGGGGAAAACCTGTTGCCCGGTTTCAAATACCCCATCGCTGACCTCTTCAAGACTTGGGATTGGGAGTAACGGCCGCTGAGAATCACAACTCTTTCGCCCGGTAATACTGCGGCAACGAGGGCAGCGGTTGCTCATTCATTGGGCCAGCAATTGCGTTCATGGATTCGCGAAAGCAGCTTCTTTGAAGCAAGCATTGACCCGCTTATCCCCAGGGCTTAAATTCGCGGTCATGAATTGGCGTGAACGCATAGTCAGCGACCCGCTCGTCCTGCGTGGAAAGGCGTGCATCCAGGGCACTCGGATTCCAGCGGCGCTGGTTCTGGGATACGTCGCCCCCGGTAAAGATACCGCAGCTATCGTCGGGGAGTTTCCTGACCTTACACCTGAGGATATTGCCGCCTGCCTTGACTTCGCACGCGACCTCGCCAGCTTCGAAGCCGCGGCGG
>JBAXTC010000748.1:0-3805 GCA_037130375.1 Verrucomicrobiota bacterium
CGGAGTGTTAGCGCCGACTCCCGTCGGCGGCTACGATTTCTTGAAACCACCCTGATCGTTTGTTTTGTTTCTGTTTCCCCTGTTGACACCCCCGGCTTTGGTGTTCACAGTTTGCGGATGAGAAAAGTGACGTATCTTCCCGACTCCCAGACTTTCGCAGCCCAAGCCCGGCGTTCTGCTGCAACGTATTTCGAGGTCGTTCCCCACAGGAAGAAATCTGGCTTACCGGTCTGGAACTGGGTGGCCATCGCGGTTCTGGCGACGGCGCTGTCTGGCCGGGGAACGGATTACGCCGGTTGGGCGGTTGGCAACAGCTCCGATGGGTACGGCACGATTCTTTACACGGCCGATAGCGGCGGCACTTGGGTGCGGCAGGGAGCGGGGATGATTGCCGACGGGGATGTTGGGGGCATTTGTGCTTTGGACCCATCCACCGCCTGGGCCGTAGGCTCCGCAGTCAACGGGTATTGCGCGATTTACCGCACGACCGATGCCGGCCAGTCCTGGACACGGATGGGTTCGCCACTGAGCCTGCCCAACGCCGATCTGTTCAAAGTCAATGCGCTTGACGCGCGGCAGCTCTGGGCGGTGGGCTTTGGCGTCATCTTGCATACCGGTGACGCTGGTGCGACCTGGGTCAACCAGACGCCCGCCGGGTTTGATGGCATCTTGTTTCAGGGAGTTTTCACGCCAGACGGCACAAACGTTTGGGCGACGGGGGACACGAAGGACGGTTACGCGACCATTCTCAAAAGCACCGATGCCGGGCAGAGTTGGGTTCGGCAAAGTGGCGGTTCCGTTACCAATGTGGACCATCTGCTGAGCGTGGCGGCGACGGACGGCAACCACGCCTGGGCGGTGGGCGGGCTGGGCAACAACATATTGAAGACCTCGGATGGGGGGGCTAACTGGCAGATGATGGATCAAGGCGGGGGTATGGATGCCAACGAATTGGCTGTGGTCACCTTCAATGACGTCTGGGTGGCCCTTGACGGCGCGGTAAAATGGACGCATGACGGCGGTCAAAGCTGGGGCACCCACACCACTCCACTCTACACGCTGGGCATTGCCGTCACTGACACCACCAACGCCTGGGCCGTAGCCCAGGGGTATACGGGCAAAGGCACCATTTACCACACCAGCGACGGCGGGACCAACTGGGAAGAGCAAACGGTGACGGGTGGGCCACCGGCGGGGTTGCGGATCGTGTCGTTTGCCTCGCAGCCCGTTGGAAAAGGCGAGTGGTCCTTTGTCATGTTGGGTGACACCCGTGGTGACCGCACAAACACCACCACGGGAATCAGTCTTTACTTGAACACGATTGCGCAGAAGATCGCCTCTCTGAATCCGGAACTGGTGTTGGTGTGCGGGGACCTGGTCAATGGGAATGACGTGCCATCGGGTTCCCCGCTGGAGGACTATGCGATTCAGTTTACGAACTGGACGGCGGCCATGCAGCCGGTCTTTAACTACTCCACAGGGACGGGCATTCAAATCTACCCGGTGCGTGGCAACCATGAAAACTGTGACAACGAGGGGCCGACGATTCAGAGTTTGAAGAAGGCTTATTACAATACTTTCAGAAATTACGTGCCACTGAATGGCCCCAATTATGGTTTGACCAATGACCAGGTCGGTTTCAGCTACTGGTTCACGCGCAGCAACGTCACGTTTGTCGCCGCGGACCTGTATTTTTATTACAACGAGACGCCGGGCCTGGAGGGGTATCACGAATTGGACCGGGAGTGGGTTGCCCAGCAGTTTCACGGGACAAAGTCGGCCTACAAAGTTTTCATGGCCCATGTGCCGTTCTTTCAAACGGAGAGCAGTAGCGCAAGCGAGCGTTTTTTCGGCACCAATGCCGCCGGCTACCGGACTCGGGCGGACTTTTGGAACGTGCTGGGCAGCAATGGCGTCCAGCTATACCTGACCGGCCACATTCACAACGAGACTGTAGCCAGCACCACGAATGATTACGGGAACACGATTATCCAGTTGATGGCGGGCAATGGTGGGGCGCCTTTGGACCCGGTTGGCACCGTGTCTGAGCCGGGCGTTGATGTGCTCTACACCAACGACATGTTCGGCTTCGCGCTGGCAACGGTGCGGGATGACGCCATGACGATCCAATACTATTCGCTCAATACGAACAACAACAGTTGGACGGTGGCCGACTATGCCACCCGGATTCGACCGAACCAGGTTGTTCCCGTGAACCCGATAAACATCACCTACAGCGTCAGCGGCACGGCGCTGACGTTGATCTGGCCGGAAGACCACACGGGCTGGGTGCTGCAGGCGCAGACCAACGCCTTGAGCGCCGGCATTGGCACGAATTGGGTGGCGGTTCCCGGATCGTCGGCCACCAACCAGATGACTATGCCAATGGGTTCGGGCATCGGAAGCATGTTCTACCGCCTGTTCCTGCCGTAAGGGATGCGCCAGGAACCAAATCCTTGCTATCAGTTTACTGGCCCCGGCCGAGTCTGAGGTCGGCTTCACGTTGGATGGCATCGGTCAGCTCCGGGTGTCGGGCTGCCAAGTCGCGGAAATCGGCGATGTCGAGCACCAGCAGTTGGGTTGGCTTGCTGGTGGTGGCGGTTGCGCTGCGGCGGTCGCCGGTGATCAGCGCCAATTCGCCGAAGAAGTCGCCGTCCACCAGTTGGAGGGTTTGGGAGGAAAGCTGGACTGCGACCTCGCCGGTGACGATGAAGTACATGCAATCGCCGGATTCGCCCTTGCGCAGGATGGTGGTTCCTGAGGCGACCTCGCGATGACGGAGGCGCTGGGCGACCTCGGCGATGACGCTGGCGCCAACATTGCGGAACAGCGGCACGCGGGCCACCAGATCCCAGGTCTTGATGAAGGCGCGGCGACGCATCTCCTGCGAGAAGCCGGTAGCCAGAATGGCGGCCCAGAGGGCGAACACGCCGATGCCGCACGTCATCACCAACCCGCCCAACACCCGCCCGGCCGCGGTCTGTGGCGTGACATCGCCATAGCCGGTGGTGGTCAGGGTAACGATGGTCCCCCAAAGAGCCTTGGGCACGGTGCCGAACGCCTCGGGCTGACTCTCGCCCTCGACCAGGTGAGCGAGCACGGACGCACACAGCAACACCACCAGGAACGCGAACATGACGCCCAACAGCGGCTCCGCCTCTGTCCGCAGCACCCGGCCCAGCACCGCCAGACCCTGGGAGTAGCGGGCGAGCTTGAACACCCAGAGCACGCCCAGCAGTTGGGCCTCCACCGTGGGCAACCCGGCCAGCAGCGCCGCCGGAATCGCCGTCGCACGCAGCAGATCGACCACGCCCAGCCGCGAAACCATCCGGCGCCGGCGGGCCTGGCCGGGGCGCTCGGCATCGCGCCGGACCGTCTCCGGCGCCACCCAGAGTCGGACCAGATACTCAATCACGAAGAACAGGAGCGCAGCCCGGACCAGCGGCTCCACCAGGCCATGGAAGGCGGGGTGACTGGCCAACACGACCCCGAGCAGACCGACCAGCACCACGACGATGTTACTGCCTCGCACCAACCGCGCCGGCAGCGACCGGGCCGCCGGGTCGAGCAGTCGGGCCAACCGCTGGGCCGGAGACAGCGGATACGTTGGGAGGCCAGTTTGGTTCTTCATGCCGGCATTGCTCTGTCTTCAATAGCATTCCAGATATTTGCCGTCAATCACCATGCCGACTGAGAGCCTTGTTTTTGCTTTGGGAATGCGTCGCACCTCCTGTCACCAGGCGGATCAAAACCAGCCACCTGACCGTTGGCGGAGGATAATGGCCAGGCGGGAGACTTGACCTGC
>JBAXTC010000749.1:0-3801 GCA_037130375.1 Verrucomicrobiota bacterium
TACTCCATCCCTCCACTACTCCATCCCTCCACTACTCCATCCCTCCACTACTCCACTCATTTCCTAGGAAAGGTGCGGATAGACGCAGGCACCGACGAGGCGCAATAGCGGCAGCGGGAGGAGACGAAATACGCCGTTGGACCAGCCCTCGGCGCGATCAACGTCCGTCACAAATGTTCCTCTGGCAAAGTCGTACTTGTAATACATGATCTGCTCCTCCCGGGCGCCGAGGCTGAGCTTGAACCGGCGCAGTCCTTGGTTGGCCAGGGAAGTTCGGCCCAGATGAAGCGATGTGAACCCCTGCTCGGCGAGACGTTTCATGGATTCCCAAAACAGGAGGTTGTTGGGGCGCATCTGCTGGACGGCGTAGTCCGACGCGCCGAATTTGTAAACAGCCTGGCGACCGTAGTGGAAGAAAATCGCCGACGCGACCGGGCGGCCTCGCAGGCGCGTCGTTGCCACGAACCCGTGTCCCTGCCCCATCACGCAAGCCGCGATGTTCCTGAAGAACCGGGCCGGCTGGGGCGGCACGCCGAGCCGGCGCCGCGTCTGGCAGTGCAGGGCGTAATACTCGCGGACGGACTTGGGACTGTCGCTGAATTCGACCCGCAACTGCGTCTCCTCCGCCTTGCGGATACCGCGCCGCATGGCCGGGTGGAGGTTCTTCAGCAGCCTCTCCGGCCCCCACCCGAGGTCCACGACGTGCCCGTAGAACGCCAGCGCGGGTGACGCGCCCGGCCAGGCGGCGGCGCTGCCTCGACACTCAAGATAGCGCCAGCGGCGCTGCCGGCCCTGCTCCAGGGCCCGCTCGTACAACTCGCCGGAGTTGCGGTCCGGAGCCTTCAGCGGCGGGCAGAAATCGCTGAAAGGGAGCGACACGCCCCGGCGGCCGGTGAAAGGGCTGCCTACTTCCATGACGGGCAGCAGCCCCGTCAGCCGGTCGTTCACGAACTGGCAGAAATAGACCGGGACATGCCCGTAAGTCCGCTTCAGCACCTCCGCCCACGCGGCCGTGTGAAAGAAGGAGGCCTCCGCCTGGCCCGCGAGCAGTGAATCCCAACCCGTGTACCGCAACGGGTCGAGGATATGCACCGCCAGGCCGCGGGCCGGGAGAGCCGGGTTTCCGGCCCCCATATCAGCGACTGAGTTCAGCCTGATCTCCGAACTGGAAACCACGAAATACACGAAATACACCAAAGGGACTGGCTTCAGGCAGGCCAGGGCCTGCACCAAATCCACTATGGCTGTTGGCGGTTATCAAGCCGCGTTTTTCGTGTGTTTTGTGTGTTTCGTGGTTTCTCAATTCCGGCGTCTGGGTTCAGTCGCGGCTTTCGGGCGGCGGGTCCGCGTTGACACAGGCTTTCAAACCGGCGGCTACGAAACGGATCTGCTCCCCGGTCAATTCCGGGAACATGGGCAGCGACAGGAATTCCCTGGCGCAGCGTTCTGCGACGGGGAAGTCACCCTGGCGGTAACCCAGGCCGCGGTAGGCCTCCTGGAGGTGGATGGGCACGGGATAATGAATGGCGCACGAGATGCCGCGATCTGCCATCGCGGACAGCACCTGGTCGCGGCCCTTCACCCGGACTGCATAGATGTGGTAAACATGCTGGTCGGGTTTCGCCGCGAAGGGCGTCACCACCCCCTCCACTTCGCGCAGGAGTTCATCGTAGAGCCGGGCGTGGTCGCGGCGGCAGGCGTTGCCGGCGTCCAGGTGTTTGAGTTTGACCGCCAGGACAGCGCCTTGGATGCCGTCCATTCTCGCGTTCCAGCCGATGTGTGAATGGTAGTATTTGCGGGCCTGACCGTGGTCGCGGAGCACTCTGATTTTGGTCTCCAACTCCGGAGCGCTGGTGACGACTGCGCCCGCCTCCCCGAAGGCACCCAGGTTCTTTCCGGGGTAAAAGCTGAAGCATCCCGCGACGCCCAGCGTGCCGGCGCGCATGCCGTTGTAGAAGGCGCCGTGGGCCTGGCAGGCATCTTCGACGACGGGAATGCCGCGTTTGCCCGCAATTCCGAGAATCGCATCCATGTCGGCGGTCTGGCCGAAGAGGTGGACAGGGATAATGGCCCGTGTGTGCGAGGTGATGGCTGCTTGGAGCAGGGAAGCGTCCATGTTGTACGATCGCTCGTCCACGTCCACGAAGACTGGCTTGGCCCCGGTGAGGCTGATCGCTTCGGCGGTGGCCATGAAGGAATTGGGCACGGTAATGACTTCGTCGCCGGGTCCGATGCCCAGCGCCAGCAGGGCAAGCCAGAGGGCGTCGGTGCCATTGCCGAGGCCGATAGCCGCCTGCGCGCCGCAATAGGCCGCGAAGTCGCGCTCGAAACTGGCGACGAACGGGCCGCCGGCAAAGGCGGAGCTGTTGATGACCGCCGCGATAGCAGCGTCCAGTTGCTCGCGCAACGGTTCGTGGTGCGCCTTGAGGTCGAGAAACGGTACTTTCATGGGCTTTCTTGCGGCGGCAACATGCGGATGACCCGGGCGGGGTTGCCGGCAACCACAGCGCGGTCCGGAACGTCTTTGGTCACCACGCTGCCGGCACCGACGAGGGCCTGCTCGCCAACGGTAACCCCGCAAAGCAGGGTGGCTCCGGAGCCAATGGATTCGCCGCGTTTGACGTGAGTGGGAATGCACTTCCAATCGGCTTCGGTCTGAAGCTGGCCCTGGCCGTTGGTGGCCCGGGGGTAGGTATCGTTGATGAAGGTGACGTTGTGGCCGACGAAAACCTCACGTTCCAAAACCACACCCTCGCAGATAAACGTGTGACTGGAAATCTTGCAGCGATCGCCAATCCTGACGCCCTTTTGGATCTCCACGAACGTGCCGATCTTCACGTCATCACCAATCTCGCAGCCGTACAGGTTGGTGAACGCGTAGATGCGCGTGCCTTTGCCGATCTTCACGTCTGGCGCGATGCGCTGATACATTTGGGGGGAGGAGGGCATGGGGGGAAAAAGCTGAAAAGCTGAAATGCTGAAATGCTGAAATTGGAAGGCCGGAAGCGAAACAGCGGAAAAACTGAAATCGGGAGGCCGAAGTTCGGAATCTGAAATCTGGAGTCTAAGACCCAAATCGAGCGGTCTCAGGGGTCCAATGCCGCTAGGATTTGATCTCAGAGAATACCCGCGAAACTGGGCCAACCCTTTGTCCCTTAGGGACATGCGATATTTCGATTTCTGCTTTCTACTTTCTGCCTTTCCCCACGTGGACGGCGGGTGGGCAGACTTCGTCCCCGTCAATTCGCAGGCCATCTCCGCTTTGGCCCGCAATCTACACATTGCGATATTCGCTCGACTCACAACTGACGACTAACCACCGGCCACGAGACTACTCGCTCCGTGACCAGGGAGATCACTGGTCTCAGGCGTTTGCCTTCCGATTTTCGACCTCTGAGAGGTATGATTTATTCTCGTTTATTACATTGCTCTCAATTCACAAAACAGCAATCACAAAATCAGAGGTCTGAGCAAACAGGGTGCATCGGCCCGCACCGGTATGGCAAATCCACTTTCTATGAGTTGGTGACGGGCGAAGTGCCGGACACGGTCGAGTTGGAAAAGCTTCCGGCCTGGCTGCGACCCGTCATCCAGCGGTGCATCAAGAACAAGCCGGAGGAACGCTATTTCAGCGCGGAAGAGCTTGGCGAGCCGGGCGGCATGCGCGACTATAAACATTCCGATTTTGTTAAGCTTAACATAATCGGCATAAATTGCATTTTGCATCCCACAGACCTTCCGTGGTCGGGCCGTCAACACGAACCCATGCCGCTCCGCTGGAGCTTGGCGGACCCGGTGGCA
>JBAXTC010000075.1:0-17406 GCA_037130375.1 Verrucomicrobiota bacterium
AGTGCGCCGACTGCCGTCGGCGGCTACGATTTTTCAGGTTCTTGAATCCGCCCTGCACTGCGGATGATGGCTGAAAAAAAGTCTTTTACATTTCGCGATGGCAGGGTATGAAGGAGGCGATATAAGAGCCAAGATGATGGGTGCTCTTACAATTAGTATAAGAAATTATATAGCTCGAAGCGTCTGCCGGGCGCAGTCTGGCGGGCCTCGGTTGGCTGAACATGAAGCAGTCGAACCAAAGTGAAAGGGACGCATGGCGCACAGGCTGACCACATGCACCTTCTGTGGCGTCGGTTGCGGCATTTACCTCGAGACCGCCGGCAACCATCTGGTGGGCGCCTATCCGAGCATGTCGCACCCCACCAACCAGGGGCGGATTTGCCTGCGGGGCTGGCATGTGCATGAGGTGGCCAGTTCGCCAGATCGTTTGACCAGTCCGTTGCTGAAGAAGAGCGGGCAGTTTCAAGAAGTTTCCTGGGACGAAGCATTCGGGTTTATCGCACGTCGCATGAAGGAGATTTCGGCCCGTCATGGTCCCGATGCGCTGGCCTTTCTGAACTCGCCGCGCTGTTCAAACGAGGAAGCCTACCTTTTGCAGAAACTGGCCCGAGCGGTCATCGGGACGAACAATGTGGATCACGGGACGGGAGTGTACTGCAACAACTCGATCAATGTCCTGCTCGACATGCTGGGGGTGCCGGCGACGACCAATTCCATCAGCGAGCTGGCCCGAAGCGAAGTGATCGTGGTGGACGGGGTGGACCTGGCCCGCCAATTGCCGACGATCGGCGGGGCGGTCATTCGGGCCAAGCTGGCCGGCGCAAAGCTGGTGGTCATTGACAGCCGGCGGCATCGGGTGGCAGAGAGCGCCGACTTTTTCCTGCAGCTCAAGCCCGGCACGGAGCCGGTTCTCTATGGGGCGATGGCCAAGGTGATTGTGGATCGCGGGCTGATGAACCTGCCGTTCATCAAGGCCCACTGCCGCGGCTACGAAGAGTTCCTGGCGCGGGTGCGGGATTATGATTTATTGGCGGCAGCGGAGTCCTGTGGCGTGGCGGCGGACTTGATCGAAGGGGCGGCGCTGGCTTATGCGCGCGCGCGTTCGGCAGCGATTCTTTACTCGACCGGGATTGAGTCTCGCGACGCGGATTTGGTGGAGGCAATCGTCAACCTGGCGCTGCTCACCGGCCAGATCGGCAAGGAAGGGGCCGGCATTTTCGCGTTGACCGAGCACAACAATTTGCAGGGTGTTTGCGATATGGGGATGTTGTCCGACCGTTTGCCCGCCTATCGCAAGGTCGCCAACGGTGCGGCGCGCGCGGAACTGGAGGCGCTCTGGGGGACAAAGCTGCCGGCGAAGCCGGGGCTGGCCTCGCGCTCGCTCCTGGCGGACCGCGGTCATGGGCAGGTGCGGGCGATTTGGCTCTGCCGCTACGACCCGGTCAGCACGGCTTTCTTTGGCGACGCGGCCAACGCGCTTCAGCAGTGCGAGTTGGTCGTGGCGCAGCATTTGTTCCTGACGGAGAGCGCCCGGTATGCGCATGTGGTGTTGCCAACGACGGCGTTTGGCGAGGAGCGCGTAACTTTTACGAACACCGAGCGGCGGATTCAATTGGCCGAGCAGGTGATCGAACCGTTGTCCGGCACCACCCCGGCGTGGCAGCAACTAACCGAGGTAGCCCGAGCGATGGGGGCCGACTGGACGTATGATTCGGCGGCCGATGTGATGGATGAAATCGGCGCGGCGGTGCCGTTTTACAGCGGGGCCAACTACCAGAACCTGACACGCGAATACGGGCGTCAGTGGCCATGCACCAAGGACCGTCCGCTCGGCACGCGGTTTCTATTCGCAGAAGGCCTGCCGGCGCAGGGGTTCAAGTTTGTCCCCATCGCGCGGCACCTTCAAGCCACCGCGATTTCCAAGGAATACCCGCTCACCCTTGTTTTCGGCCACTCGCTTTACTACTGGAACCAGAACGTGCTGATCCAACACAGCGAGACGCTTAAGCGCGAATACCGCATCCTCCTGCTGGATTACCCGGAGGGTTTCGTGGAGATGAACCCCGACGATGCCAAACAGCTTGGCATCCGGGATGGCGAGAAAATCCGGCTGCGCGCCGCCGACGGTTCGGCGGTGGCCGCCGCGAGGGTCACACCCGAAGTGCGCAGCGGGGCGGTTTTCGTGCCGTACTTTGTGCGCCAGGTGCAGCAACAGATTCGCGGTTCGACCGAGAACGGCGTCCAGTTCGTCCCTGTCCGGGTGGAAAAGGAGGCTGCATGAAGGCCCGTATGCTGGAGCGCGCGGACGTGCTGAAGATCGTGGACCTGCTGCGCGAGCAGGCGTATGAGGTGATGGCCCCGTTCTCCGGACGAGGACGCGATACGTGGTTCGACACCGTCAACGATGAGAACCGCAACCGGATACAGTTACATCTGCCGAATCCGTATTACGCGCCGAAACGGTTTGTGCTGCCGCACATCGAGCGGCTGCTCAAGGTCCGGCAGGGGAATGGCGAGATTCACATCGAGCCGACCTATCGGGAGCCCAAACGCGCCATCTTCGGCATTCGCTCGTGCGACGTCGCGGGCATCTGGCACCTCGACCGCTTTTACCTGGGACGCGACTTCCGGGATATCTATTACGAGAAGCGCCGCAAGAACTTGTTCCTGGTGAACGTGGTCTGCACCGATCCGGAGCGCGACATTGGCGAGGAATGTTTTTGTCCTTGCGCCGACACGGGTCCGGCGGCGCGCGACCACTTTGATTTGCAGCTCATGGACCTGGGGGACGAGTTCATGGCGGTGGCGGGAACGCCCGCAGGCGAGGTGCTGTTCGCCCACCCGATGTTCAAGCAAGGCACCCAGGCCCAGGTCGATAAGCGCCACGCCATTTTGGGCGAAGTCCGCAAACGGTTCAAGACCACGACGAGCTGGTTCCCGGCGACGGTGCGCTACGTTTCGCAGGGCACTATTCTCGATCAGACGTGGGAGGACATCGGCAACCGGTGCCTCGAATGCGGCGGCTGCACCTACGTCTGCCCGGCCTGCACGTGCTTTACTGTGAGCGACCGGAAGGTCGGGCCAGATGAGATCGAACGAGTCCGCATCTGGGATGCCTGCGCGCTGAGCGGCTTCACCCGCATGGCCGGCGGTTTTAATCCCCGGCGGGCGGTGCATGACCGCCGCAACCGCCGTTTCTTCCGGAAGTTGGCCCACTACTTCATCCAGCGCGAACTCTCGATGGCCTGCGTCGGCTGCGGTCGCTGCGCAGCCGTCTGCCACGGGGACGTCGGGATGCCGAGCGTGGTCGAGATGATTCGGCGGGCGACCGCTGCGAATGACAAGATTCAGCCGGCATGAACTGCGAAGCGCACATTGCGAATACGCCAATGGCGGCGACGGAGAACATCTACCTGCCGAAGCTGGCGGTGCTGGACCGGGTGAGCGACGACATCGCGGAGGTGAAGACGTTTTATTGGCACTTCGAGGATGCGGCGGAGCAGGCGCAGTTCAAGCGCTTCCGCCCGGGTCAGTTCGCGCAAGTCTCGCTCTTCGGCATCGGCGAGTTTCCGACTTCACTTCCGCCCAGCCCAACCGAGGAAGAAACCTTCTTTACAGTCCGCCAGGTCGGCAGTTGCACTGCGGCCCTCCATCAGCTCAAGCCCGGTGACAAGTTTGCCGTGCGCGGGCCTTATGGCAACGGCTTTTCGATGGAGGATTACCACGGGAAGAACCTCGTGTTTGTCGCTGGCGGCATCGGGTTGATCCCGCTCCGCTCCTGCATCGTCTATGCGCTCAAGCATCGCCACAAATACCAGCGCATCCAGATCTTTTACGGTTCCAAGACTCCCAAGGAGCTGATGTACCTGCCCAATCTGCGCGAATGGCAGCAGTCGGCCGGCGTCGAGTGTTACCTGACGGTGGACCGCGCGCCGGACAGTTGGAGCGGCAACGTCGGTGTCGTCGGCAGCCTGTTCAAGAAGCCCGGCGTGCAGGTGCCGGTGGATAACACGATCGCCTTTGTCTGCGGCCCGCCAATCATGTTCCGCTTTGTCATCAAGGACCTGCTGGCAATGGGCTTTCGCGAGAGGGACATCGTGTCCACGCTCGAGCGCTATATGAAATGCGGCGTCGGCAAGTGCGGCCACTGCTGCATTGGCGTGGCCTATGTGTGTGTCGATGGCCCCGTGTTCACCTACGAACAAATCAAGAAACTCGGCGAGGACATCTGATGCCCAACCTCCGCGAACAACTCGAGCACCTCCTCCAAACCCGTGTCTGCCTCATCGGCGTCGGCAACGTGGATTATGGAGATGATGGTTTTGGGGTGAGATTGGCGGAGGCGCTGGAAGTTATGAATGCCGGCACCAATCCGGAGCGGTTTATCGGTCGGGTAGCGGACGAGGGCTTCGACCATGTCATCTTCCTCGATGCGGTGGAATTCGGCGGGGCGCCGGGTTCGGTGGCGCTCCTTAACTCGGACGAGATGGCTGCCCGATTTCCGCAGATTTCCACGCACAAAATCTCGGTGGGGCTCTTGGCAAAGCAGTTGGAGTCGAATGGCAGGACCAAAGCCTGGCTCCTGGGCGTGCAACCGGAGTCGCTCAAGTTGGGCGGGCGGTTGACTCCGACCGTCCAAGCCACGCTCGAACTGCTGCTGGATTTGGTGCGGGATGTTTCCCCGGAGGTAGTGGCATGACGCCCGAACAATCTGTCATTCTCGCCATTTGTATCTGCATCGCCGGGTCGGTGCTGACGCTGCTGGTTTCGCGCAACAAGACCGCTGCAGGCTGGCTCTCGTTCATTGTCACAGCGGCGACAGCAGTGGTGATCGTGTGCGCAGTGGTCCAAGTGCTCATCTCGGGCCCCGGACGGCAACAGGAGTTCCCCATCATTCCGCAGATTGGTTTGGTGTTGCGAGTCTATGTGGATGGGCTGACGGCGGTGTTCCTTTTGCTGGCGGCGCTGATTTCCGTGCCCGCTGCGCTCTATTCGATTGTTTATATGCGGAGCTACGTGGGCTACAGCGTGGCGCGCTATTATCCCTATTTCCTGCTCTTTCTGGCCGCGATGTATGGCTTGGTGAGCACGACCGACATGATGTGGTTTTTCTTCATCTTCTGGCAGATGATGACGCTGCCCGGCTATGCGCTGATCCGGTTTGAACACAAGAACCCGGCCAACATTCGCGCGGCCAATAAGTATCTCATGATGATGCAAATCGCCTGCGCGGCGACGATGATCGGCGCTGAGTTGCTGGCGGTCACCGGCGCGGCGGCGAGCGGCAGCGCGAGTTTGAAGTACGACTTTGACACCGTCAGCGCGAATCTGCCCCTGATGCTGAGTGTCAAACCTGTCGCCACCGCGCTGGCCTTCGCGTTGTTCCTCGTGGGGTTTGGCATCAAGATGGGGATGTGGCCATTCGGGCAGTTTTGGTTGCCAGACGCTCATCCCGCCGCGCCGTCGCCGGTCAGCGCGATGCTCTCCGGCGTGATGATCAAGACCGGCGTTTACGGCCTGATGCGCTATTTCCTCTGGCTGGTGCCGCCCGCTGGGCAAGCCGATTACCCACTTGCAAAATGGGGTTTGGTCGTCGCCTTGCTGGGTACCATCACACTGTTCACCGGCACCATGCAGGCGCTCAAACAGGAACAGTCCAAACGCCTGCTCGCCTTCCACAGCATCGGACAGATCGGCTACATCCTGCTGGGCACCGGGACATGCATGAGCCTGCTGCCCGGGCTCGGACCCAATGCCGCGGCGCTCGCCGCGATTGGTTTGTTTGGCGCGCTGTTGCATGTGCTGAACCACGGGTTGTTCAAGGCCCTCTTGTTCCTCAATGCCGGATCGATGCTCCACGCCACCGGGACGCAAGACCTCAACAAGATGGGGGGCCTGATGAAGTTCATGCCGCTGACAGCCATTACCGCGATCATCGCATCATTCGCGATTTCGGGTGTGCCGCTGTTTAACGGTTTCGTCAGCAAATGGACGATTTACGTTGCCGCGGTGCAGGGTAGCGGGTCGGCCAGGTATCTCCCCGTATTGGCGGTCGTTGCCATGCTGACCAGCGTGCTCACTCTGGCGTCGTTCATTAAGTTCTTCGGGGTGAGCTTCCTGTCCCGGACCAGCACGCTCGTGACGGCTCGGAGCGCCGGACACGGCCGGCTCGAAGTCGGCTGGTCGATGCAGTTGCCACAGGTCGCCCTTGCCCTGGCCTGCGTGCTGCTGGGCGTCGTGCCGGCCATTGGTTTCCGCCTGGTGCAACTGGCCCTGGCTGCCAGCAGCCAGGGATACGGAGCCGCGCTGGCCAAGGCTGCCTCCATGCAAACCGGATTCTGGTCGGGCGTCGAGATGTTTCAATCCACCGCGCTGTTTGCGCCCGTGGTGCTCGCGCTGGTGCTGGGTCTGATGTTCGTGCTGGTTCGCGTCCTTTCGAAGCTCGGCAGCGCTTCGCGCCGGGCTGCGGCGCCCTGGCTCTGTGGCTATGTTCGCGAGGCCGATTGCCATCGCTACTCCGCGCACAACTTTTACGGCGAAATCAAACGCTACTTCCGCTGGCTGGGCGGCGCCCCGCGTCCGCAACGCGAACAACCTCGAACAAAGCCATGATCGCTCGCGAAAGACTCAACCAGTTGAAGGAGAAGTTCGGCCCGGCCATTCAGCGGGCGGACTTGCCAGGCGAGAGCCGCCTGTTCATCTTTGTCGAGCCCTCAGCCCTCAAGGCCATCTGCCAGCACATCTTCCGCCAGCTTGATGCTCGATACGTCATCAGCATCGGCCTTGATGACCGGCCTTTCTCGGGCAAATTCGTCGTTGCGCACGACTTCGCGTTTGACCGCGACCACCTGCTTTGCAGTGTGCTCACCTATTTGCCCGCCGACAACCCGAAGGTGGACAGCATCTCCGATGTCGTGCCTGGCGCGAACTGGGCCGAGCGCGAGATTCGCGACCTGGTGGGCATCGAGCCAGTGGGCCATCCTTACCTCAAACGGCTGGTGTTGCCCGACGGCTGGCCCGAGGGCGTGCATCCGCTGCGCAAAGACGTGCCCTGGAACCAAGTGCCGGAGGGCTTCGACGAGGAGGGCGAGTTTAAGTTTGATGACCCGCCGGAGGGCTGCACCGTGGTGCCGTTCGGACCGTTCCATCCCACGCTTGATGAACCCGCGCATTTCCGGCTTTACGTGGAAGGCGAGATGGTGCGCGGCTGTGAATACCGCGGGTTCATGGTGCATCGCGGGATCGAGAAACTCGCCGAATCCGTCCTCACCTACAATGACATCCCGATGATGGCGGAGCGCATCTGCGGCATCTGCGGGTGCGTGCATAACGTCGCCTACGCGCAAGCCGTCGAGACGGCCATCGCACTGCGTCCTCCCCCGCGCGCCGAATACGTCCGCACAATCATGTTGGAGATCGAGCGACTGCAGAGCCACTTGTTGTGGGTCGGGCTTGCCTGCCACATCGTCGGGTTCGACACGCTGTTCATGCAGAGCTGGCGCATCCGCGAGCCGATCATGTGGATTGCGGAGAAGATCAGCGGCAACCGCAAGACCTACGCCTTGTGCGTCATCGGCGGTGTGCGCTGGGACATCACGCCCGAACTAAAAGCCGAGTTGCTGCAGGTGCTCGATAAACTGGAAGCTGAGTGGCGCCCGGTCGTGGCCGCGGTCAGCAAGGACAAGAACATTCAGAAGCGCACGCGCGGCGTGGGCGTTGCGGACAAGACGTTGGTCAAGAACATCGGAATCGTCGGGCCAGTGGCGCGCGCGTCGGGCGCGGACTTCGATTGCCGGCGCGACCATCCCTATGCCGCATACGACCGGGTGGATTTCGATGTGATCACCGAAGCCGGCTGCGATGTCTGGTCGCGCGTGCTGGTGCGCATGAAAGAAGTATTCGAGGCCATCCGAATCATCCGGCAATGCCTGGAGAAGATGGAAGACGGACCGCTGCAAACGCCGATCAAAGATGAGCTGCCGGTGGGGCGTTTGGGGGTGTCGTCGGTCGAGGCGCCTCGTGGCGAGAGCCATCACTTCGTCATCACCGGGGAGAATAATCGTCCGCATCGGTGGCGGGTGCGCGCCCCCACCTACCAGAATCTGCAGGCCGTGCCGATGATGATCAAAGACCAGCAACTGGCTGACATGACGATCTCGCTGGGCAGCATTGACCCCTGCTTCTCATGCACCGACCGGCTCGAGACGATTGATCTGAAATCGGGCGTGACGAAGGTGTGGACGCAGCAGGAACTCACGAAGCTCGTGAGAATGAGGAAGGCATGACGTGAAAGCTGAAATCCGAAAACCGAAAACCGAAATC
The DNA here is from genome assembly GCA_037130375.1 of Verrucomicrobiota bacterium. GTDB lineage: Bacteria > Verrucomicrobiota > Verrucomicrobiia > Limisphaerales > UBA8199 > JAPLUA01. The sequence goes on from JBAXTC010000075.1 coordinate 8,323, forward strand.
CGAAGGCCGAATATGTTGCTTCTGGCTGAAGGTTTCGGGTTTCCGAATGAGGAAGGCGTGATGGGAAATGTGAAATCCGAAAACCGAAAACCGAAAACCGAAGGAAGCTCGAAATCCGAAGGCCGAATATGTTGCTTCTGGCTGAAGGTTTCGGGTTTCGGATTTCGGATTTCCTTCGGATTTCAGATTTCGGATTTCGGATTTCCTTCGGTTTTCGGTTTTCGGTTTTCGGATTTCAGTTTTCATCCCATGCTATGATCCTTGTTTGGACAATTCTCAGCGGAATGGCGAGCGTGGCCCTCGTGCTGCTGGCAGCGCCATTCTTCCAGGGCGTGCTACGCAAGATCACGGCGCTCATCCAATCGCGCCAGGGGCCGCCGTTATGGCAGCCCTACTTCGACTTGTTGAAGCTGCTCGGCAAGGAAGACATTGAATCGGGCCAGACCCCGGTCATGCAGCGGTTCGCCGCTTACCTGTCGCTGGCCACGGTCCTCACGCTCGCCTGCCTCGTGCCGATGGGTTTCGCCGCGCCGTTGAATGGCGCGGGGGACGTTATTCTGGTCATCTACCTTCTGACGCTCTCGGGCATCTGCACGCTTTTGGCGGGCCTGGCCGCAGGCTCCACCTACTCGCTCGTCGGCGTAAGCCGTGAGATGATGACTATGATTGCGCTGGAGCCGCTCTTCGCCGTGGCCATCGTGGTTGGCGCGGTCCACACGGGATCGTTTCGGCTGGACACGGTGCTCGACGGTTCGGTCTATGCCACTGGCGGCTTTCCCTGGTCAGGCGTCCTTTTGCTGGGAGTGATGCTGCTGTCGTTTCAGGCCTTTGTGCAGCGCATCCCATTCGATATTTCAGAAGCGGAGACCGAACTAATGGAAGGGCCGCTGATGGAATACTCGGGGCCAAAACTGGCCCTGTTCAAGTATGCGCAAATGGCAAAGCTGGTCATTTACAGCGGGCTGTTCGTGGGGCTGTTTGTGCCGTGGGGTTCGAGTCTTCCGTTTCCGTTCGGCTGGTTGATCTTCTGGGCGAAGGTGTCCGGGTTGGTCCTGCTGGTCACACTCGTCGCCGCCACCCACGCCCGCTACCGGATCGACCAGGCCATCCGCTTCTTCGCGTCGCTGTTGATTGTCGCCCTGGGCGCATTGCTCCTCGCAACTTATGGATACTGAGAGAATGAAATCTGAAACCCGAAACCCGAAAGCCGCAGGAAAACCGAAATCCGAAACCCAAGCCGGCAACCGCCCGAGCCGTGCATTTCACTTCGGATTTCGCACTTCGGATTTCCTTCGGATTTCAGTTTTCGGATTTCGGATTTTCAACGCATGTCACTCCTAAGCAAACTTCAGGAAACCATCGTCTGCCTGAAAGCGGGGCGCGTCACGCTGCCCTATCCCGCGCAGGCCCGGCCCGTGCCGGAGAAGTTTCGCGGGCGGCCGATCTTCGATGCGGCCAAGTGCATCGGCTGTGCCGGCTGTGCCAATAACTGTCCGTCGCGCGAAATCCTGGTGGTCGATGTCTGCCAGGAAATTCGCATCCTGCAATACCTGGGCCGCCGTTGCACCTACTGCGGGCGGTGCGCCGATGTCTGCCCCGAAAAAGCCATCACCATGAGCCGTGAATTCGAGACCGCCACCAATAACATCGGTGACATCCGCCAGCGGCTCGAACTCTTCATGAGCACCTGCCAGCGCTGCGGACGATGCTTTAAGGAGCCTTCACCCCTCGAACAGTTGAAGCTCAAAGGCTACCGCTTTGACGACGTGCAGAATGAGCGCTGGGTTCTCCGCTCGCAGGCTTACCTCGAAAGCGAGGCGAGCGTGGGTGACATCAAGATCGAGATGGACTGATTGAGCGCTAACTGATTTTACCCGCTAAACACGCTAAACACGCTAAAAGGGGGAACAAATGATGAGAATTGTTGAGGATCTGATTCCTTTTAGCGTCTTTAGCGTGTTTAGCGGGAAACATTCATGTTAAAAAACCTCTGCCAGAAAATGTTCGGCCGGTCGCTCTGGGTGTATCACGCCAACAGTGGCGGCTGCAACGGCTGCGACATCGAAGTCCTTAACGTCCTCACCCCCTACTACGACGTTGAACGTTTCGGCATCAAACTGGTCGGCTCTCCGCGTCATGCCGATGTCATGCTCTGCCAGGGGCCCGCGATGCGGTCCACGGCCAAGGCCCTTCGACGCGCATACGAAGCCATGCCGGCCCCGAAGCTCGTCTTTGCCATCGGCTCCTGTGCCTGCGGCGGGGGCATCTGGTTCGATTCCTACTCCGTGGTCGGTCCAGTCGAAAAGATAGTTCCGGTGAACTTCTATATCCCCGGTTGCCCCCCGCGGCCCGAAGCCATTATCTACGGTGTGGCGGTCGCGGTGGGGTTGGTGGACAAGAAGACCGCGCCGGTCCAGTTCAAGCAACTGGAGATGCCCATCCCTCGCTATCATCCCAGCAACCTGCGCGGCGCGGGCGAAATGGTCGTTTACGAAAAAGCGGATAAGGTTTAGCCAGTTGGCTTTGCGCCGAGTCGTTTAACTTTTCGCCTGCCGCCCCCCCCCTCCCTGCGACCGGGCTGGTTCCCAACGGCGGGGCGCAGGCGGTTATTCTGCTGGACGGGATCGCCGGTCCATGACAACGGATTGTCAGGTGACGCCGTCAGTGGCGACGGACTTTTTAGTCGCGGGTTTGGATATTGTCGGAACCGTGGGCATGACCTACCGAATCGACACCCTCGGCTGCACGGAGTCGGAGACTCCGTGGACCGGCAGGTCGGAGACCTGCCCTACGCCCGGGAGCAGCGTGAGGCAGATCTCTTGCTCTTGCTCTTGCTCTTGCTCTTGCTCTTGCTCTTGCTCTGCACGGAGTCGGAGACTCCGTGGACTGGCAGGTCGGAGACCTGCCCTACGCTCCGTCAAGATGAGTTTCCTGTTCCGTTTGGACCTGCTCACGGACCATGCATTTCCAAGTTCATGGAGGATTGCTGGTGTTTTGGTGTGGGCTTTGGGTACGAGCGCACGGACGCGGACAAAAATGTCCGCGCTCCAGAAAAGCGGCGCTCGATCGAGGACAGGGCGGATTCAAGAACCTGCAAAAACGTAGCCGTCGGCGGCTACGATTTCTTGAAACCACCATGGACCCTGGATCGAGGATGATTTTATCGTTTGTTTGTTTCCCTGGGTTGGTGTAAGATGTTTGTTGAGTGAAGAATCATGATCGATATGCGATAGATGGCCGCCCGTTTCGTGGCGGGTCAACCTGTTGCAAACCATCCTCTTTTTTTCCTCGTAAACCTGCGAAAATGCAAGGTATCCAGGAACATCTAAATCGCGGAGATTTGCGGTTGTCGGTTCCGGCCAAGACGCCTGGCGTCAACATTTCGGGCCGAAGTCTAATCCATATTCCGGTCATCCACACACAAGCGGACATGGGCGCGCTGAGTCAACCGATCAAGGAGATGACGATTCAGAAGCTGGGTCAGGCCGGGTGGGAGCGCAACGTCAGTTTGATCGATGGGATTTGGGAGCGCATCGAAAAGGAGATTGATGGATGGACGTTGCCTTATGAAAAGCTGCGGCTCTATCAAGACGGTCTGCCGGTCTGCGGGCGGGAAGTCGAGATTGTAACCGAATTGGCGCAGGCGGGCAGCCGCAATCATCGCCTTTTGCTTCGTTTGATGAAGCGCGGAGCTACCGTTGTGGGTACGGAATCGGCTCCGTTGCTGGTTCAGGAGTATTCGCTCGTGAAAAAGGTTTTGGACGCCAGTGTTTCGAAGAAAGCCCTCCGCTGCGAAGCCCGTTACAAGACCCTCAGCAACGCTTTGCTCAAACAGCGCGACCAAGCCATTGCGGAACGAATCAATGACTCGCTCGGCCCGGGCGAGACGGGCCTGTTGTTTTTGGGAATGCTCCATTCGCTCGGGGGCCTGCTGGCAAAGGACATTCGCGTCACGTATCCTTTCTTTTCACCTGCCGCCGCGGTCAGCCAACCCCAATGAAACCCGAAACCCCGAGGATATTGCTGGTGGACGACGAGCCGGAAGTTTGCCGGGTGATGGCTCGTATTCTGGAGAAGGAAGGGTTTGCCACGGAGGTGGCCCACGATGGCAAGACCGCGTTGCAGAAGATTCGGACCGATTGTCCGGAGGTGCTGATCACGGATGTGAACATGCCCGACATGGACGGCTGGGAGGTGCTGCGGCAGGCCAAGGCATTGAACCCGGATTTGCCGGTGGTGATAGTGACGGGCAGTGCCGGGATTTCGCAGGCGGTTGCGGCGATGCGGGCCTCGGCCAATGACTATCTAGCCAAGCCATTCAAAGATCATGAGTTGATCCGCGCCGTCCAGCGGGCGGTGACCGAGCATCAGCTCAAACGCAAGCTCAAACAACTCGCGCAACGGATCGACGTTAACGAAAATCTGACGGATATAATGGGGCCGAGCGATGCGGTAAGACAGTTGATCGTCGAAGTCAATCTTGTCGCCAATTCCAACTTCAACGTCATTATCATTGGCGAAACAGGGTCAGGCAAAGAGGTGATCGCCCATGCCATTCACCAGGCTAGTCAGCGTTCACATGGCCCATTCGTGCCGGTCGATTGCGGCGCTATTCCCGAAACCCTCGTCGAGGGCGAACTTTTTGGCTATGATAAAGGCGCTTTCACCGGGGCGGTCACCAACAAGCGCGGTAAATTTGAAACGGCGGCGGGCGGCACTTTGTTCCTGGATGAAGTGCTTAACCTTCCGTTGGCTTCTCAAGCCAAGTTGCTGCGCGCGCTGCAAGAGAGGGTCATCTGCCGGCTTGGGGGGACGACGCTTGTGCCGACGGATGTTCGCGTGGTGGTCGCGGCCAACCAAAGCCTCGAGACGGCGACGGGGTCCGGAAAATTCCGCGTGGACCTCTTTTTCCGGCTCAATGAGTTTCTGATTCGCATCCCTGCGCTGCGCAATCGGAAGGAGGACATCATTTATCTGGCCAAACGGTTTCTGGATTTGACCAACCGGGAACTGAACAAGTCCATTACGGGAATTTCACAGGCCGCGGTTCGGCTCCTGCTGAATTACGCATGGCCGGGCAATGTGCGGCAGCTCCGATCGACCATTCGGCGGGCGGTTCTGCTCGCCAGTGATGTGGTCACGGAACAGCACTTGGATATTCTTTCTGCGAACGACAAAGTATCTCCACCATTGGCAGACGCCCCGAGTTTGCCAGCCCAGAACAAGGATTTGCCTGCGCTCAGGACGATCGTGGAGAGAAGCATTACCTTCGTCGAGCGCGCGGCCCTGGTCGATGTCCTGGGGCGGGTGCAAGGCAACAAAGCCCATGCCGCCCGATTGCTCCAGATTGACTATAAGACCATGCAGTCGAAGATCAAGAAATACGGAATAAACATAGACAAGAACAATCATCATGAAAACCAAACGAGAACAAGACACGGGCAAACCCCGACGTGAATCGTCTTCCGGGCTGGGCGGAGTTTTTTCCGGCCTTTCCGAGCTGATGGAGAAGCTGAACAAGCTGGCCGAGTCGGGAGAAGAGCTGCGGCACACCGGCGAGATAGGTGGCACCGGCAAGGGGACCAAGGGGATCTATGGTTTCACGGTCAAAGTTGGCTTGGGCGATCAAGGCCCGCGTGTCGAGCCGTTTGGCAATATTCGACAGGACAAGAAGACCGGGGAGGCTGTGGTCCAGGAAATTCGGGAGCCGGTCGTGGATTTATTCGAGGAGAAGGACTGCCTGTTGATCGTGGCGGAGATGCCAGGGATTGGGGTTAAGGATGTGCAGCTTGAGGTCAAGGATGACGTGCTGACGATTAGCGCGGCAAAAGGCGAAAAGAAATATCGCAAAGAAGTCCTCCTCCCTGGCAGTTATCCGCGAGAGAAAATGCGCCTCACATGCAATAACGGCGTCCTGGAAATCAAGTGCGGCAAGTAGCCTCGCGGCAGACTTTACCCTGTGAAAATGAACGAACCTGCCCCACTCAAGCTGAAGGTGACCGAAGCGCTGGGCAAAGATGTCGGGCGGGCCCTGGCGCGGATTGGGCCCGAAGACATGGAGCGTATCCAGGTCGCGATTGGCGATACCATCGAAATTGCCGGCAAGCGCAAGACGGTCTGCAAGGTGATGCCGGCCTACAAAGATCTGCGCGGACAATCACGAATCCAATTGGACGGACTGACGCGAGAAAACGCTGGTGCAGCTCTCGATGAATCTGTCCATGTGCAAAAGATATCCATCCGCCCGGCCCAGCAAATCGCTTTGACGCCGCTGACAATCGTGCCGGATGCGCGGGATCTGAATTACATCGGCAGCCTGCTGGACGGGCTGCCGGTGGTGGAAGGGGACCGGATTCGGGCGATGTTGTTTGGCAGCCGCTGCGCGGATTTCAAAGTGGAAAGCGCCACTCCGCGAGGCCCGGTTTTGATCAACCCCACCACCGAGCTGAAGGTTGGGAAGGCGGAAGTAAAGGAGACGGCGCGCATGGCGGTTCCCTACGAAGATATTGGCGGGTTGAAGCCACAATTGCACCGCATTCGGGAGATGATCGAACTGCCGTTGCGCCATCCGGAAGTGTTTGAACGGCTCGGCATCGATGCGCCCAAGGGGGTGCTGCTGCACGGCCCGCCGGGCTGCGGCAAAACGCTCATCGCGCGGGCGATTGCCCACGAGACCGAAGCCAATTTCTTCTCGGTCAGCGGGCCGGAGATCATCCACAAATTCTACGGCGAGAGCGAAGCGCATCTGCGCAAGATTTTCGAAGAGGCCTCGAGGCAAGGCCCCAGCATCATTTTCCTGGACGAGATCGATGCCATTGCCCCGCGGCGCGAACAGACCGTGGGCGAAGTCGAGAAGCGGGTTGTCGCGCAACTGCTGGCGCTCATGGACGGCCTGACCAAACGCCAAAATGTCATTGTCATCGGAGCGACGAACATACCGAATGCGCTGGATCCGGCGTTGCGACGGCCCGGGCGGTTCGACCGCGAAATCAGCATCCCGATTCCCGACCGTCATGGCCGCCTGTCGATTCTGGAGATTCACAGCCGGGGCATGCCTTTGAACTCGGATGTCGATATGAACCACCTGGCGGAAATCACCCACGGGTTCGTCGGGGCGGACTTGGAGGCGTTCTGCCGGGAAGCGGCGATGCTCTGCCTGCGCGATCTTCTGGCTGAGATGGACTTTTCGCTGGCGAAAATCCCCTATGAGAGCCTGGCCAAATTGGAAGTGGGAATGGATCATTTTCTGGGGGCGCTGAAGGAAGTCGAGCCTTCGGCAATCCGCGAGGTGTTTATCGAGGTGCCCAACGTGCCCTGGACCGCCGTCGGTGGGTTGGGCAGCCTTAAGCAACGGCTCTCCGAGGCAGTGGAATGGCCGCTGCATTATCCGGAGCTGTTTGCTCAAGCGGGGGTGCAGCCTCCCAAAGGCATTTTGCTGACCGGCCCGCCCGGGTGCGGCAAGACGCTGTTGGCCAAAGCTATCGCCACCGAAAGCCAGGTCAATTTCATCTCGGTCAAGGGCCCCGCCCTGCTCTCGAAGTACGTCGGAGAATCCGAGCGACAGGTTCGCGACGTGTTCCGCAAAGCCAAGCAAGCTGCCCCCTGCATCCTGTTCTTCGATGAAATTGACTCCATCGTCCCCCTCCGCGGCTCCGGAATGTCCGACTCGCCGGTGACAGATCGCGTGCTCAGCCAATTCCTGACCGAACTTGACGGGATCGAGGAACTCAAAGGCGTGCTGGTCCTGGCAGCCACCAATCGGCCAGATCGGATGGATCCGGCGGTGCTGCGTCCCGGCCGCTTTGATCAGATCGTGGAAATCCCTCCCCCGGATGCTCAGGGCCGCAAGGAGATTTTTGAAGTTCATCTCCAGAATAAGCCGCTTGCCCCCAAGGTGAAGATTGACGGCTTGGTCAGTCGCACCGAAGGATTCAGCGGCGCGCAGATTGCCTCGGTCTGCAGCCTGGCGGCACTCAGTGCGGTGCGCCGGGTGGTTGCCGGGTCAAAAACCCCTCGCGCCGGGAAAACGGTCGAGGCCGATTCGAGCCATCGAAAGCCGGCGCCAGAATTCGGACTCAAGATTCTCATCGACCAAAGCGACCTCGAGGCTGGCCTGGCGGAAGTCACGCGGTTGCCGTGAGCGAAGACCCCAATAGTGCATTCTATCTCTACGGTTTCACTCAGGCCGGCTTGCCCGCTGAGGCGCTGGGTGCCGCGCCGTTTGAGGCGTCTGGCCTGCCGACAGAAAGCGCGAGCATAGCGACTCTGGCTGGGGTTGGAATCGGCGGGGTGGATCCATCGTTTTGGTGTCACGCGGGTTTGGCCGCCATCGTGAGCCGGGTTGCCCGGGATGAATTCTGCGGACCGGTGGCCGAATCGAATCTTCAAGACCTGGCTTGGGTCAGCCCGCGCGCGCTTCGGCATCAGGCGGTGCTGGAACGTGTCATGGCGGTTGCCCCCATCCTGCCCGCCAGGTTTGGCACCTTGTTTTCGTCGCTCGATGCAATCAGCCAGCTCATGCAACGCCAACGCGAGAGCATCGCGGACTTCCTCAGCCGAACCGCCTGCCACGAAGAATGGGCGGTCAAAGGGCTTCTGGATCGGGCGCAGGCAGAGGCGGGGTTGTGGAGTCAGAAACAGGCCGGGAAGGAGCGCCCGCAGATTTCCGCGCCGGGTTTGGCCTACCTGCTCGAGCAACAGGCTCGCCGAAAGGCCAAAGAAGAGCTGGAGGAAGTTTTGGCTGTGGCGTGCAGCACACTCTTGGATGAACTGACCACGCTGGCTTCCGAGGCTTGCTCACGACCGGTTCGTTCGCCCGAGACCACCGGCGGGGAGCTGCAGATGATTTCCAATTGGGCCTTCCTCGTGCCACGGCTTGCGGCCGCGCCATTTCAGGAGCAAGTGGAGCAAGCCAATGTCAAGCAATCGTTGCCTGGCCTGACTTTTGCCGTGTCCGGTCCCTGGCCGCCCTACAGTTTCTGTCCGGCCCTCTCCCTGGAGTAATCCAGGTTACGGTGGCTTTCCCATGATCAAGACAGTGAGCGTGTTCCCCAATAGGGAATTGATTCCCTAGCGTGCGCGCCC
>JBAXTC010000750.1:0-3782 GCA_037130375.1 Verrucomicrobiota bacterium
CCGGCAGGACAGGTCTGGAGTGCGCGGCATCTCCGCTGGTGCGGGCCATGACGGCATCCAGTCTAGGCGCGCCGGGCGTGGGGCTTTGCGTGAGCAAGGGACCCTGCAATTCCAGTTCGATGTTGAGAATCAGCGGTTTCATGGGCGGCTGGGAGAGTTGGTTGTGGGGGCAGGCACGCGCGCCACGTAGTCCCAAAGGGAGGCTAGGTGATACCACAAAGCTTCATCGCCGGTGGCATCGGCAAGGGCGAGCAGGCGTCCTTGATGCAGTTTCAAGTCAGCATCGTTCCTGATGGATTCGGTGAGCGCCGCGCGGTCGGGCGGCGGGCTGGCACCGCGCCATTTCTCAAACCATAAGTGAATCTGTCGAGTGGGCAGCGGCAGCCATGCGGCCGCGCCGGGGAGCGGACTGGCCGGCGGAAAGTTCATGTCGCGCAACGCGGCCGCCAGCTTGCCCATGCTCGCGGCTGCAAGAGCAGCATCAACGAGCGCGTCGTCTGCCCGATGCGCCAGGCGCGTCTTGCGGTAGGCATCGAAGTCCGGCCCGATGTGATCGAACGACTCCAAAACCTCGTAGTCGAAGCGGTTGGCAGCGGGGCTGTATGGCTCCTTGAGCCCGTCTTTCACTTTGTTGGCAAGGTTCTCCGCCAGTTTCCGCAACCGCTGAATCGGGGCGTCGTGATGCGCAAAGACCATGCCGGCCGCATGGGTGAGCCGGAACACTTGTTCTGCGCCGCCATCGCCCGCCAGAGACACCTTCCAGTCCGCCGAATGTTCAAAGAAGAATTGCAGAACTTCCCATCCCTTCCACGCCGGGACAACCCAGATGATTTCATCGCCCCCCCAGAGGAGCGTCTCAATGCGGCGGTTGCCGTCGCGACTCCACCATTCAGCTCCGGTATGGGCATCAATATGCCGGAGCAGATCGGCCAGCATCGTCCGGCGGCAGTGCTTGACGCAATCATCGAAACGCTGCTGAGCGGTCGGGTCTTGGCAACGGGTGCGCTGGAGCGCGCCGAATTTATTTCCGTCGAGGTAGATGACTGCAATCTTGCCGTGGAGTCCGTCCGGCACGTCGGGAAACGCGGCACCGGCCAGTTCCTCGAAGTCCTGGGTGAAAGCGCCGGGCTTGGGCAGTTCGTAAATCCCCTTGGTTTCCCTGGCATAGAATTCCTGGCGCTGCTCGCGACCGAACTGGCGCCGCAGCCTGGCCGATGGGCTAGCGGCAACTTTCTCTGCTTCTTGGCCCGGAATACGAGGTGGACGCCGCTCATCGTCCGTACCTGGACGCAGGCCATCAAAGTCGCAAGGCGGTTTGGCGGGGTTTGTATTCCAAACAGGCACAGCCAAAGATGGCTGGTTCATTTGCTGGTGGCGGTTCAACGCCACTAATGCCTCGCGGTCGCGGGCAAAGTCCCCACTATCGGCAACCAGGCTGACTACGAATGTTGCCTGACTGAGAAAGCCGTCCGTTGCCAGCATGACGCGCAAGTCCTCGACCAGTTTCTGCGCAGAGGGCGCCGGCGGATCGTCCGGCAGTCCCAACGCAAAGAAACCCGAAGAAGCACCCGTGCTCAGAGCGCGGACACAGTTATCTCCGATGGCGTCGCGCAGATAGGTTTCCGCTCTGGTTATTGCCCTCAGCAGCATCAGCCCGCCGCCCCGCACGGTGCTCAGGTCGGCGGTGTCACAGACGAAGTGGTCCAGGTTGACGCCTTCGATACGGAGCAAATAGGGGGAGATACTCATTTAAAGGGCTTTCTTTTTGAACCACTTCAACATCAACAAAAATAACCAACACCAAAGACCCGCAAAAACACCAAAAAGCAGGATGCTGAGACCAAGCGACCAGGGGCATTTCGAGATTAAGTTCGTCATCGCTTCAATCTGGAACATGCCGAAAGCTGCAGAAACCCCGAAACCCAATACAGCAAGCCGGTTCAATGTGTTGGACAGTTGGTTGCGGCGTTCTTCAACTTCCGACTCCAGCAGCGCATCGCTGCCTTGAATCTCCCTGGATATTTCGTCGTAGAGGTCACTGATATCCATTCCTTTTCTTAAATAAACATACATTTCCACCGCTTGCTGTTGATTGGAGAGCAGCGGAAATTGATACAGGTTTTCAAAACAGGTAAAGGCGCTGCGCAATCTGCGGAAGCCGCCCTGCCACTGCTCAAGGTATTTGTCTGATGGCTGCTCCCCACGGCGGCCCAGCATGCTGCCGGAAATCTCCGTCAATTGCCGGCTAAACTGGAAAAGCGTGACGCGCACGTAAAAGAGAAGCAGCATTTGATCGAAATACATTTGGAACCAATGCTGCCACGTCGGAGGATTCTTGCATGCCTCCGACATCATGGCCGCGCTAAAACTGTTGAAGCCGTAATAACAGTTATAGTCCTCCCAGCGGCGGTAGGTCCGCTGGGCGGCCCAGTCCCTCTCAAAAGCGGTTGTTTTGTTGGTCTCGATGCACGAGTCGTAGCTCGACGGGACGCCTTTATCCCACTTGAGCGCAGGCTGGTCAGCGTTAAGCAATTTCACCCAGTAGCCGAACATTTTACGAAAGCCGCTTTCCGGACTCGCCTCGGCTTTCCATTTCTTGTCAGCGTCCCGCCCACCAGGAACAATCAACTCTAGTTCCTCCCTCTTTGAGAACAAGGCACGCGTCCAGACAAACGCCCGTTCATCGGCATAATCGCCGAAGAAATCGTCAGCGGTGCAGTTGGCGCCGGCCAGCGGAGCACGGCCGTCTGCGAACGGCACTTGGAGCAGCGAGAGCCAGCGTTCGCCGTAAAGATCCTTTCTGACCCCCGGCGTGTTGGGGGCAAGGTCTTGCTCGGGCCTCCCGGTCATTTTGCGGAACGGCTCGGCAAAATCTTGAAGCTGTTTCTGGAACAGGTCACTGTGCGACGGAATAGCTTGTCCATCCCCCTTGAAGGGCTCCCGCCAATAGCGGAACAATTCGTTGAAGAGCAGTAGATCATCGAGGCGCAAGTCCGCGCTGTCATTGCCGCGGAATGCGACCTCGACGATGAGGAAGCCGCGGCGCAAGAGTTCTACTCCACAAGTGTCCTCAAATAATACGATAGCCGGGGGGCGAACTTCGCCCTTGAGCTTGAGTTCGAGGCCGTCCGGCGCAGTCATGGTGATGGGTTGGGCCTCGCAGGCCATCACCATCCAGGTCGCGTGCTCAAACAAAACCTCGCGCGTCTCAGCCGTGAGATAATTATGGCGGGCTTCCTTGTTCGCCATAATCCAATCCTTCGGCCCTGCTTCCCGGTAGGCCGGCTTCCCGACGCCTGCTGGTGTATGAGCGGACGAGTGGTTATTGGGGGCGGCAGGCCCTGGCAGCTTGAAGGAAAGCACGAACCGGGTAGCCGAATATGGTGGACCGCCGTCCAGGCTAGCCGTGCCGAATCCCGTTACCATCGGGGTGGCTTGGGGTTCGCAAGGTGCTCCTGCGTTCTTGATTTCAGGCTCCATCATCTTTTCCCCGTACTCATGCAGTCAGGATTATTGAGGTTTTTTCCGATGGCAAGGTAATTGTCCAACTTGTTGACGGTCCTGGCGGAAGATCAGCTTTAAGCTCTCCGCCGCTATTGAGCCAGCCCAAATCCTGACGAATGTTTACGCCTCGGCTCGCATTTTCTCAGGTATCTCACGTCCCAATAATTACTCAACACATCGAAAATCCACCAGAATCTCCCGCCCGCAGCTCGGATTACACCGCAGTACCTCCGTTACACCTCCGTAGTACCTCCGTTGCACCTCCGTAGTACCTCCGT
>JBAXTC010000751.1:0-3766 GCA_037130375.1 Verrucomicrobiota bacterium
TGAAGTAGATATAAAGGACAATGGGGATTTGGGACTCTTTGCGAATGGCGGCCACGGTTTCCAGGACTTTCGGCGGCGTAGTGCCGGATTTGAGGCCGCGCTGGGCCGCGAGCTGATTGACTAAACCGTCGGCCAGCGGGTCGCTGAACGGCACTCCGAGCTCAAGCACATCGACGCCGAGTTTGTCGAACGCCAGCGCCAGTTTGCGGGTGGTTTCGAGGTCCGGATCGCCTGCACCGATATAGGTAATAAAACCCTTCCGGCCCTCGCGTCTAAGCCAGGCGAATCGTTCCACAATGCGGTTCATCCGAATCGGAGTTTCAGGTTTCCCGCCGCAGGTTTCAAGTAACAAGTTGCTACGAACTGCTCGGTGGCATTCTGCGCCGACGGCGAACGATTCGGGTTGGCCAAAATCCACCGGCTGCAAAACGTGAAATAAACAAGCTCAGAGGCCACACGTCTAATAGAGAGCGGCGGAATGCTTCGCTTGCCACACCAGGCGGAGCCCTTCGAGAGTCAAGAGGGGGTCCACGGCGGTGATAACCCCCAGCTTCGAACCAATCAGATCGGCATAGCCGCCGGTGGCTACGACGGGAAGCCGACGCGCCTTAAGCTCGCGTTTCAACTCGCGTATCAGCTCCAGAATCAAACCGCGATAGCCATGCACGGCGCCGACGAGCATGGCTTGCTCGGTGCTCTTGCCAATGGCGCTCCGAACCTCGCGAATGCGGATGCGGGGAAGCAAAGCGGTCTTTTCGTGGAGATAGTCAGTCATGGCGGCCAGGCCGGGCGCGATGATGCCGCCGACGTAGTTTCCCGCGCAGTCCACGACGTCGAACGTCACCGCCGTGCCGAAATCCACGACGATGGATGGCGCGCCAAAATGATGGCGTGCGGCGACGGCATTGGCCAGCCGGTCCGGGCCGATGGTTTCTGGCCTCGGGTAATCGATGCCGACGCCCGACAAGGTTTTGGGAGTGAGTTCCAGGCAAGGCAGAGACCACAGACGCTTGATGGCCCGGCAAGCCAGGGGTGTTGCGCGCGGCACGACGCTGCACAAGGCCGCGCCCTCGATGCGTGCCCTGCCGGCGAACTTCAAGATCAGTTTGTGTGCTGATCTATTGAACCAGGCGGCCGTCGGGATGTTCGCCTGTTTAACCACCCGGCTCTCATTTGCCAGCCCCAGGTGGGTGTTGGTGTTGCCGATGTCGAAGAGCAGGATCATTTTCCCACGGTCAAGTCGCCGCCAACGATACGCTCGAGGTGGCCGTGGTCGGTGCGAAGCAGCAGGGCCCCATCCTCGCCCAGGGACTCGGCACGGCCACGGATCTCGCGCTCGCCGGCGCGGATGACAACGTCATGGCCAATGGTGGTGCAGTGGTGCTCCCATTCATCGGCCACCGCGGAGAACTGCCCCGAGCAAATCCGGGCATAATCCTGGTCCAACTCGCGTATGATCGTCACCGCAAGCTCGGGGCGTGAGACCGCTTTGCCTGACTCCGACTTGAGCGACGTTGCGATTTTGCGTAGTTCAGGCGGAAAGTCCCCTGGATTGAGATTCACATTCACGCCGATACCGAGGATGAGGTGTTTGACCCGGTCCAACTCGGCGCTTAACTCGGTGAGGATGCCGGCGACCTTCCGCCGATCAATCAAAATGTCGTTGGGCCATTTGATATCCGCCTTCAGGCCGGTATGCGATTCAATCGCGCGCCGCAGCGCGGTCGCCGAGGCGACGGTGAGCTGGGTGGCTTCCTGCGGGCGCAGGTCCGGCCGTAGCAAAACGGAAAACCAAAGCCCCCTTCTCGCCGGGGACATCCATTTTCGGCCCAGGCGTCCCCGACCACTGGTCTGCGACTCGGCAAAAACCACGACGCCTTCCTTGACGCGGTCGCGGGCAAGTTTTTCGATGACGTCGTTGGTGGAAGTGGTTTCTTGAAAGACGCGGATGTCTCGCCCGATGACTTTGGTTTTGCCAAGGCGCGAGATCAGGTCGTCAGCGTGTAACAAGTCCGGAGCACTGAGCAGCCGATAGCCTCGGTGCGGGCTGGCTTCGATGTCGTACCCGAGCGAGCGCAGATCCTCGATGCGGGACCAAACTGCCGCGCGACTGACGCCGAGAGCCTGCGAAATTCCGGCGCCGGACACCGCGCCGTCTCCGGCCGCCCGGAGGGCATTCAATATCTGTGAATCGATACTCATCGAGCTGGGATTCGAGCTTTAGCTTTAGATTGCGTTGCCAACACCCACACTGCGCGGAAACAAGCTAAAGGGCAACCCCCGACATTCAAAGCTCAAAGTCGAGGGCGATATCCACGGCGCGAGCGGAATGGGTGAGGGCCCCGACGGAAATAAAATCCACCCCAGTCTCGGCAATGGCGCGAACGCCGGCCAAGGTTACACCCCCGCTGGCCTCGGTTAGCGCGCGACCCTGGCACTTTTGAACGGCGAGCCGCAACTGAGCCAGGTTCATGTTGTCGAGCAGCACCCGGTCCACACCCGCAGCGGCCGCTTGCTCGACCTGGTCGAGTGTGTCGGCTTCAACCTCCACCTTGAGCTGCGGATATTTTGCCTGCGCCCGCTTGACGGCGGCGGCGATGGGGTTGGGCAACTCATCCTTCAGAGTCGCCAGGTGGTTGTCCTTGATAAGGATCATGTCGTACAGGCCGAAGCGATGGTTGCGGCCACCGCCGCATGCAACGGCGTATTTTTCCAACGACCGCCATCCCGGGGTGGTCTTGCGGGTGTCGAGGATTTCCGCGCGGGTGCCTTTGACGGCGTCAACGAACTGGGCGGTAAGGGTGGCGATGCCCGAAAGGCGCTGGACGAAGTTGAGGGCGACACGTTCGGCACCGAGCAAAGCGCGGGCTGGGCCGGCGATAATGAGCAGCGGTTTGCCCTTCGCGATTCGTTGGCCGTCCTCGGCGGTGCGAGTGATTTCGAGGTGGGCGGAGCGTTCGCGGAAAGCAGCTTCGGCCAGCGCCAGGCCCGCGACCACAAGCGGTTCGCGCGCGCGCACCTCTGCTTTGGCCAGGGCGTGTTCCGGCACGGTGGCCAGGCTCGTCACATCTCCGGCGCCGATGTCCTCGGCAAGGGCCAGGACGACAGCGCAACGAATCTCTTCTGCAGACAACGGGTCCATGCGAGGAAGATGAATGAAAATGCGAGAAAGCAAAAGTCTGTTCGGCTGAACCTCGAGATGACTAACCGAAAGGGGGATGACTTGCTGACGCCGGTGGCTTTCCCAGGCACCGCTTCAAGAATGGTACGCGCTGCAGGGCTTGAACCTGCGACCCCTTCCGTGTGAAGGAAGTGCTCTTCCACTGAGCTAAGCGCGCAACCAGAATCAACGCCCGCCAAATGCTTCGTTTCGAGCGTCATGTCGAAAGTATCTGCAAGCCGCGCCCCTCGCGCAAGTCGATTCTGAATTGCGGGCGAGGTGGGGCTTGCCGGTAAATGTGGCGCGACGCACTACCGCCGAAAGAGATTCCCCGGCGCTCCATCTCGCCGCTTCCAGTTTCGCAACGGCGTCCATTTCAAGCTCGACGGTCTTGGTTGTCATCGGCCCAAGCCCCTAATGCGCCACCACACGCATGTGGCTTCCCTGTTACAGCATCAAGCGGTTGTGTTGAGCGCCAGCAGTTACCAGTGGAATAGGCCGCGAAAAGGCGCAAGAGACGCAAAGAGGGAAAGAGTTCCTCCGATGAGGCTGCCCGGGCGGCTGCTCTCGCCTGTCCGGCTCAGCACATACTTCTTGATCTCGAAC
>JBAXTC010000752.1:0-3765 GCA_037130375.1 Verrucomicrobiota bacterium
GTTGGCAATCGGGCTCAGGTCTGTCAGGGATTTGAACCCGAGCAAATCCAAGCTCGTCAACTGCGTCAGGTTGGCAATCGGGCTCAGGTCTGTCAGGGATTCGCAACTGGACAAATTCAAGTTCGTCAACTGCGTCGAGTTAGCAATCGGGTTCAGGTCTCTCAGGGATTCGCAATCGGACAAATCCAAGCTTGTGAGACTAGGCAATACTTGGAGGCCGGTCGGAGTGCTTTTGCCGCGCCATTGCTCGACGCTCAAGCCCACTATAGTGACGGGCAGACTTGCGATGTCTGCTTCACCGCAATTCTTGGCGTATGCGGCCAATCCAACGTCGTTGATAAAGAAGAACACGACTTCGCCCCGGCGCTCGAATCGGCAACGCCATTCCCTTGCCGCCAGAAGCGCGGCATTCGCCACCAACGGCAAATCGAAGACACTAAAGCTGGCTCCGGGGATTACCTCGACCACCTGTGGTTGCCCCCAGTCGGCATCCGGCAAAGCGAGGGACTTTAGGAATTCGGATCGATGCTCCCGAGCGTCATTCTCAAATCCAACTTCACATTCCACAATGATCGTCACGGGCCGTTTTCCCGGGTTGCATTGGCTGGTCGTCATAATTTCAGATCAGAATTGGTGAGGAACGGGCGGCACAAATCGGCCAGGGCTTTTGAAGCGGTCTGCTCGCACCATTCGCCGAGGCGTTTTTGCAGGCCGGGCGGCACGCGCAGGCCGGGCCGGGCCGAGAGGCCGCGCAAGGCCAGGAGGGCGCAATCGCGCGGTGTACGGCCCATGGCCGCGAATTGTTCCAGGCGCCGCAGGTCGTCGGCCCCGGCATCAATCTGGGCGAGTATCGCCTGGCGGCGACGCTCAGGCTGCACGTGAAAATGCCACAAGGCACGGGCGCCGCACTGCGCCCGCCGATCGGCATCCATGTCCGCCAGGCGCTCCAGCAGCAGGCGGCAATGGGCCTGATAAGCCGTGGCCGATCCCAATTCCTCAAAGCTGGCCTGTTGGTAGATCTTGCTTGTGGCCAATTCATGTAGTCGGTCAAGTTCGGTTTGAATTTCGTGTGGCTGCAAGCCTCCATCATCCAGGAGATCCCGCGCATGAGCAGCAAGGTGGCGCAAGGCGTAGCGCTTAGACTCGTCCCTCAGTTGCGGCCAATCAAGGCACCAATTGTAGAGCCGTCGGGACAATTGGCGGCAAGCCCCTCGATATCGTATGCGTAGGTAATCGCGGAGGGATTCGTGGAAAAGCTGATAGTCATCGAGATGCTCGGTCAGCCGATTTTCTTCGAGAAATTCCATACAAGCGGGAAAAAGCTGCGTTCCGGCGGTGTCGCCCGACAGCCCAAGAATGTGATTGGCCATAGCGGCAGTAACGAAATCCCTTGCAACCGTCAGCAATTGCAACAATTCCACCGCGAACGGGGTTTTCCCCACCCGCTCGAGAGTGCGCTGGTAAATGCCCACCATTCCTTCAGGCAGTATCGCGATATTGTTTAGCGCAAAATCACCCCGCCCCAAGCACTGCGCCAGCAGGTTGAGGTAGAGGGGATTGCCCTGGCTTCGGCGGGCGACCTCCTCCAGGTAGCCACGCTCGATCTTATATTTGCTGACATGCCCGGAGAGAATGGCGCGAGCCTCCCCCGCCCCGAGACCCCCGAGGCTGAACTCCTGGCAATGCTCGCGATCCAGCGCCCGGTAGGCACGGTCGCGGACCCGTGGGTGCGGGCGGGATGAGTAGATGATCAGCACACGCTCCGGAACGCTCTTGGGCAGGCAGTCGAGGAAGCCGGGGCTGTCCGCCGCTTCGTCGAGGCCGTCAATGAGGATGACGAGGCGGTCGTGTTCTGCGAGTTGGTGGCTGATCGCGGCGAGGCGCTCGTCCAGGCTGCGCTGGCGCTCGGCGGTGGTGTTGCCCGAGGGGAGCCCGGTCGGGAAGAGCCGGTCGAGCCGCTGGTTGAGATTTTCCAGGAAGAAATCGGCGGTGTCGGTGCGGTTGGTGGCGCGTCGGATGAAGTACTCCAGGGTGTGGGTGCGGCTTCCGGCCGGGCGACGCGACTCCAGATGCTCGGTGGCGCGGAGCTCGGCGGGCCATTTCAGCACCTGGAAGAACCTGGCCAGCAGGGCGCTCTTGCCGATGCCCGGCCCGCCCCAGACCATGAGGAAGCCGTGCGATTGCGACTCGGTGAACTCAGCCATTCGCTTCAGTTCCGCCTGCCGCCCCTTGAACGTTTCCGTCAGCTCCTCGACCCGCTGCGCAAACTCGATGGGCGCGGCCTTGGCCCACTCGTAGATGGGGTAGCGGTCCAGAAGCTCAGCGCCCAGCGGGCCATCCTGCCGGTGCTCGGCGAGTTCATAATTGAGAAAGTTGGCCGCCGATTTTCGGAGGTCGTTGTAGAAAAAGAATCCGCCCGGCTCCGGCAGGTAAACCAGCAGCGGATGCAGGCTCACCGCCCGCCCCTCGCGGACCGCGTACGTGCGCCCAGGGAGCAGGCATGCGCAAGGCGGGTCGATGGGGACTGGCAGCACACCCGAGGCATTGTGGCAGTGGCCGGCGGCATCCACTCGCACCCAGAGGGCCTCGCGCAGGTGCGTGGCGGAGGCCAGCAGCCGTCGGAACCGTGGCTCATAGGCAGCGATGTCCTCGAGGCATTTCTCATCCGCGGGAGTCGCGCCATGGGCATAGCCATTGCGGAAGGCAATCAGGTTGTCCTCGCCATCCATCGCATCCCGCAAGCTGCCCCGGTCGTTTCGGGACAGGGATTCATGCAAGCGGGGGACCAGGGGACGATGTTCCCCGGCGACCTCATTGAACACCTGCACAAAATCGCGAGCGAACATCCACCAAACGCCCAGCGAAGGCTGCTTCAATCCCACGGCCAACATGCCCCGGGCCTTTTCATCAAGGTGCTGGACTGAGAAGAGGTCGCTCACCACCACCACGGTGTGCAGTTTGGTGAACACCTCGATGGCGTCAATCAGCCGATGAACCTTGCGAAAAGGCTGGGTCTCCTTTTCAAACTCGCGCATGGCCAGCGCGAGCGGGGTGGGCGCCTCGGAGATGTCCAGCGGCAACGGCACCGCCGGCGGTGGCTGGTCGAATTTGCACTGGGGCGGACTTGCCTGAGCGTCGAAGCACACCAGGTCCAGACCTTGTGCTCGCGCCTGAAGAATTGCCTCGTCGCGATCCATGATCTTGCCGCCGTGATCCGCCAAGCAAACCTGGCCGGCTGGGATGTCCGTATTACGCAGCATTTTGTTTCCGGCGTTTGGTTGAAGCGGCGGCATCCTCGAACTGAAGTTCCGCAAAGAATGTTCCCAGCGTTTCGCCGTCCATATCCAGGCTGAGTCTTGCCGCCATTTCAACTCGTGCGCTGGCCCAGGCTACTCAAACCCAAACCGAATCTCCAGCTCTTTTCGTGCGTCGTCCACTGACCAGGGCGGATTCAAGAAATCGATAGGGGTAGGAACAAGGGTTTTAACCTTGCCCCTCCCTCCGAACCATACGGGCGGATCTCCCGCATCCGGCTCTCCAGTCAGTGGGTTCGTAGTCTTACGATTGTCCGCGTCCACTCGTGGTCTGCCTTCAAGCTCAGCAGCCCACGACGGGCAAACCATTAGGTCTGCTGACTCACCCGAGGTGAGCCGCGTCAACATGCGCTCTGTCCAGACCATACGTTCCACCCAGCCCCACGGGGCGCGAGTGTCTTCGACTTATTGAGGCGTCGCCGCCATTGTCGTCGATTTTGCGTCGTTGTTC
>JBAXTC010000753.1:0-3754 GCA_037130375.1 Verrucomicrobiota bacterium
AGGGTCGTCAAAGTGTGCAAGCGCCCGTTGATCGTGGTGGTGATGCGGCATTCCGGGAATGCTTTGGCCTCTCGGCTCGGGGATTGGGAAAGCAGGGCAGCGCGTCCCGCCTGCCCTTTGTTCGAATATACTTTCGCGGAATGGGCAGGCGGGACGCACTGCCCTACTTTGGAGGCACATTGTTTCAGGGCGCGCGTTACCAGCACGGCGATGACCGGCTCTTTGTATTCGGTGGACCAGCGTCGGCCAGTGGCTTTGATCATCTCCTCGGAGACCTTCTGCCCGGCGGCGGCGAACAGCTTCGCGGCCGGTTTCTCGCCGATGAGCATCTGCTCGGCTTCGGTGACTCGCTGCCAGATCGGGAAGGCGGCGCCAGGGACGATCCGCGCCTCGATAATCGTGCCATCATCGCCAATTTGGAGGATGGCGGCGACGCTCAATCGGGAGATCGAGAGAGCATTGCGACGACCGAGTTTGATAAAGGTGCTACGGGTATTTGGAGGGAGCTTATTGAACTGGATGACGGTCAGGAGTTCGCCAGGATTAGCCGCAGTTTGGTAAGGTTTGATCATCAATTTGGCCAGGTCCAGAACCCGGCTGCCGGTCTTGGATTGGAGGGTCACCATGGCGCCAAGGGCAATAAGAGGGGGGACAGTGTCGGCGCAGGCGGCGGCGTTCATGATATTTCCGCCGACGGTGCCGCGGTTGCGGATTTGCGGTGAGCCGATGGAGGCTGCGGCCGTGCTGAGAAGCGGAGCGAACTGATATATCGCCTTCGATCTCAACAACCCGGTATGAGTTGTCAGCGGCTTCACCGAGATCATTCCGTCAGTTTCGGCGATACCGTCCAGTTCGCCCACTTGAGATATATCCAGGACGAGACGAGGGGTCTTGGTTGAAGGCCGGCGGGACTCGATCAGGAGATCGGTTCCGCCCGCGAGGATCGAGGCGTCGGAACCATGCTCAGCGAGGACATTGCAAACCTGAGCGATGGTCATTGGGGCGATGTATGCGAAGGGGTTCATTGGTCACCTCGTCCAAGTTTGCAGGAATCTCCGAATACCAGGTCTTTGCGCGCCGAGGCGCGCTCGCCTTTCCGGGTCAATTTGTGGCCCAAAAGAACACGCTCGAGCGTGGCTGGGATTTCGCAGATTCGTTTGCCGGTGGCGTTGAAGATCGCGTTTGCGATGGCGGGAGCGGCGATCTCGGTGGCAGGCTCGCCGATGGATTTTGCGCCGAATGGGCCGGCGGCGTCTTCGTTCTCGACGATGATGACCTGGATGTTCGGCACGTCCAGGGCCGTTGGGATTAAGTACTCGTCGAAGTTGAGCTGCTTCGGAATGGCGTCCTCGTAATCGAATTCCTCGAGCAGGCCGTAGCCCAGGCCCATAGCGACGCCGCCGTAGCACTGGCCGAGGACGGTGTTCCGATTGATCGCCTTGCCAACATCGTGGCAGGAAACGAAGTTCAGGACATCGACTTTGCCGGTCTCGGTATCGACTTCGACTTCGGCGACATTTGCGCCATAGACGAAAGTGAAGTAAGCCTCGCCCTGCCCTTCTTCTTCGTGCCAGGAGGTGGGGGGAGCTTTATGCCAGCCAAGGCCGAACATCGGTTTGCCGCGGCGGAAACACTCGGCGGCGATCTCGGCGAACGAGGCCAGCCTCTCGCCGCTCCGATTATCGACCATGTAATTGCCGAGCAGTTCGCAATCGTCCGCACCCACCTTCGCCATCTCGGCTCCGACCCCGAGCAATGTTGCGCGCACGATCTCTGCAGCCTGCTTTGCCGCTGAGCCTCCCATGATCGTCCCGCGCGACGCCACCGTCGGCCCCGAGTCGGGCACCCGACTGGTGTTGGTGTTCAGAAACCGGATGCGGTTAATGGAAATCCCCAACACCTCCGCTGCGATCTGCGACATTTGTGTTTGCGCGCCCTGTCCCATATCCGTGATACCCGAAGAAACGATCACGCTCCCGTCGGTCTGGACGGAAACAATCGTTCCGGCTGCGTCCACACCTTCGGCGCCGAGAGAGACGCCGCGGTAGCTACAGGCCAAGCCGATGCCTCGCTTTTTGGGAGCGTTGGGGCTCTGTCGATATTTGTTCCACTTTTTCGCGAAGGCTGCAGCCTCGGCAGCTTTGGTCAGCACTTCGATGAGGCTTACTTTGTGGTGCGCAAGCTGTTGTCCGGTTGCCGTAACGGCACCCTGTCTAAAACCGTTTTGCAGGCGGATTTGCAGGGGATTCTTTCCAACCTTCTCGCCCAGTTCGTCCATCATGGACTCGATGGCGAAGTTCACTTGCGGCGAGCCGAAGCCGCGCATGGCGCCGGTGTAATTGTTGTTGGTGTAAACGGCGTAAATGTCGGTTTTGACGTTTTCGCAATAATAGGGGCCGGTGGCCTGGACCACCGAGCGCCAGGTCACGAATGGACTCATGGAAGCGTAAGCGCCACCATCAGCGATGCACCGGATTTCCATGGCAGTTATCGAGCCGTCATTTTTCGCGCCCCATTTGTAATAGAGGATATAGGGATGGCGCTTGTAAGATTCGAGCATGGATTGCTCGCGGGAGTTGACCATTTTGACCGGTTTGCCGGTGGCCAGGGCGAGCAGGGCGGCGCGGCAGCATAGCGAGGTCATGACTTCATCTTTGCCGCCAAAGGAGCCGCCCAGAGTGGCCTGGACGATCTGGACGCGGTTGAGGTCGAGCTGGAGCGCGGCCGCGACCGAGCGGCGGGTCGAAAAGAGATTCTGGACGCTGCCGGTGACAATGACACCGCCCTGCTCGGCGGGTTCGGCGAGCACGGCTTCAGGCTCGAGGTAAGAGTGCTCAATGCACGGCGTCCGGAACCTCCGCTCGATGACAAAGTCGGCCTGGGCGAAACCTCTCTCGATGTCGCCTTTGCGCACTTTGTGGTGGACAAATGCGTTGTCGTTGCCATGAATCTTGGGGGCGTCCGGCCTGAGCGCGGCTTCGGGGTCGGAGACGACGGGCAGGGGTTCGTAATCGACCTCGATCAGGTTCAAAGCGGCCTCGGCGATTTCTCGGGTCTTGGCGGCGACCAACGCGAGGCCGTCACCAAGGTAGCGGACCTTGTCGCTGGCAAGGATGGCTTGGTTCTTGACGACGATGCCGATGACTCTTTCGCCGGGGATGTCCTGGGCGGTAAGAACGGCTTCGACACCGTCCAGTTGTTTGGCTTTGGAGGTATCGATGCGCAGGATGTGGGCGTGGGGATGCCTGGAGCGGAGGACTTTGCCCCAGAGCTGGTGAGCAAGGTTGTAGTCGGCGGCAAACTTTGCCTGACCGGTGACCTTGCCGAGGGCATCGACGCGCCGTTCGCCTTTCCCGATGATGTTGGGATTTGGCCTGGCACCGCCGCCCCGCCTGCCGACAGCGCGCGAGAATGCGACCTGGTTTCGCTTTGCGGCCGCTTGCAGCCGGACTTTACGGTGTGGCAATGGCCGGCGCACTCTCTTTTTCAATTGCGTCATATTTCGGTTCGGTGCCCGTCGTCTCAGTGCGGAAGCTTCGAGAGCGAGCACTGAATTCTAGTGGCGTTGCCGTGGCTGAGTCAATATGTCCGCGTTTTCCGGCAGCAATTGTCATTATACCCGGTTGCCGAAGTTGACTCGGATTTGAACAGGAGATAACAGAGCTAACGGAGCTATGCCCGACGGACCGCCACCGACATCTCCGTCTGGAGCGGCATGTTTATAGAAACAAACACCACGGCACCAGCAATTCAT
>JBAXTC010000754.1:0-3748 GCA_037130375.1 Verrucomicrobiota bacterium
CGAGCATGGTCACTGAGGAAGCGGCGTGCCGCTCGGCTTCCTCGATCCGGTGGAACTCGCCGTAAACTTCGTTGTAGGTTGGCTCGTCACGGGTGCTCAATTCCTGCCCCTGGGTGGCGCGCATGGCCAGCAGAATATCGTGGCAGGTGATGTTCTCGAGAGGCCGCGCGGGAACGTAAGCCGGTTCGGCACCGGTGGCTTCGACGACCAGTCGCGCGGCGGAAAGTGTTTGCATGACTTGCAGGGCAAGGCGGGTGGGCACGGCCAACCCCTCGGCGATCTCTACCACGGCGAGAGGTGGTTCGCCGGCCAGGAAGCGCTGTCCCAGGCGGGTCATCAACCGCAGCGCAATGAACTCGCGTCCGCGCTGGTTGATATTCTCGATCTGCTTTTCCTCGAAATAAGTCGCGCGATTCTGATACGCATAAGCCACTTGCGCCCCGAAAAGCAGGATGAGCCACGAGAGATACAGGCCGACCATAAACACCGGCACCAGCCCGAGGCTCCCGTAAACCTTGCTGTAGGAGACCACCCGAGAGACATAAAGCACGTTCACGACGTTGTTGACGTGAAAAAGGGCGCCGCCCACCAGGCCGCCCGCCAGCGCGGCACCCCAATGGACTTTGGTGTTCGGGATCAGCATGTAAACCATTGCGAACGTCAGGCACAAGACCACAATCGGCCCGAGCTGAAAAACAAGTGGGACCAGAACGCGGCCAACGAATGGCAGGGTCGTCAGCAGTCTTCTGGTTCCTTCCAAATGGGGTCCAGTGGCCAGGCCCAATGCGACGACCAACAGCACTGGGGCCAGGCTGACGACGCTCCAATACAGCATGACGCGCATGAACCAGCTCCGCCCGCGCGCCACGCCCCAGATGTCGTTGAACGTGTCTTCGATCCGGCTCAGCATGGAGATGGCGACGAAGATGAGCAGGGCGCTGCCGGTGACGCCCAGGGCACCACTGCGGGTGTTCTGGATGAATTGATGAATGTACCGCGACATGGCGTGCCGGGCTTTTACGGCTTCCGCATCCCGGGCAAAGGAAGGCAGACCATTGGTGACAGTGGCGCTGCTTGCGGCGGAAGGCGCAACGCCGTTGGCCGCTTCCGTGGCGAGGTTGGTGGCGTCGGTGGCGGGATTGGCCATGTCGATCATGGAACTTTCCTCGATCGACAGGTTGGTCGTCGCGCCGGCGGCGTGCGTATCAACCGTCGCCGCCGAGGTGACGCTCGTGACGATTTTCACGATGAACCGATCGATGCTATCTTCGCCTTCTTTTTTCAGGAGGCTGCTGGTGATGCTGACGATCACCGCCAGCATCGGAATGAGCGCCAGCACCGTTGCATAGGCCAGGGCCGAGGCGCGCACCGGGCAGCGGTTGCGGGTGAAACTCCTTCCGACGAGGATCCAGAAGTGGACGCACTTGTGCCAGTTCGAGAGGTTGGTTTGCGAGCGCAGCGCGCGTCCGTCCAGCAACGCCTGGGCGCCCTCGCGAATCCTTTGAAATCTTGAGACTTTTTTGGCCATGCCGACTCCGGCAACGCTAACAGAGCAAAGAGCCAAGTCAATTATCGGAACTTTATCGTTGACACTTTGCCCGAGAATCAGAGTATCTCCCCCCAATGTTTGCCGCCTGTTTGGAAGCAGGCAAGGCATACAAATCCGTAACCTGAAAATCTATGAGCAATCAAACAATGCAAACGGCCAGCCAACTCCCTGGATACATCACAAGCGCAATCCCTAATCCCAAGGACAATCGCGCGCCTTGGTACAAGAGCAGCGGCCCCACCTACGCAGGCGTCTTTCTTTGGTTCGCCTTTTGGGATCCAATCTCCAAGAACGGGCTTTCCCCCGGCACGTTAGGGGCGACGCTGGCGGGCATCGTAATTGGTGCTCTCATCTGCCACTTCCTGTTCTTTCTGGTTCCGGGCCGCTTGGGCATGCAGACCGGTTTGCCGCTGTACATTGTGGGCACGTCCACCTTCGGCGCCATGGGCGGTCTCATCATGCCGGGTTTACTCATGGGCATCCTTCAGTTTGGCTGGTTGGGGGTGAATACATTCTACTCGTCAACCGCCTTGGCGGCAGGCTTTAAGATGCCGGGCCTTTTTGTGCCGATCTGC
The DNA here is from genome assembly GCA_037130375.1 of Verrucomicrobiota bacterium. Taxonomy (GTDB): domain Bacteria; phylum Verrucomicrobiota; class Verrucomicrobiia; order Limisphaerales; family UBA8199; genus JAPLUA01. The sequence continues at coordinate 2,125 of JBAXTC010000754.1, forward strand.
ATCATCTTTGCGTTGGGAGCAGCGTTTGTCGGGCTTAAAGGCATTCAATACGTGGCGAAGGTCTCGACCTATCTGCCGATCATCCCGCTGGTGGTGCTCATCATGGGCCTGGTCTTTTTCGCCGGGTCCGCAGGTGACTACAAGGCGGTGCCGGCCACGGCCGGCGAGGCGGCCGGCGGCGGCATCAATGCCATGTTGCTGATGATCAGTGCGATTGTCGGCTTTTTCGCCACCGCGGGAGCGGCGGGTGTGGATATTTGCATGGGCAACCGGAACAAGAGTGATGTCAGCATGGGCGGCATCGTCGGCATCGTCATTGCCATCATTCTTACGGCCGGCATCTCGTGCATCGTGATGGCAGGGGCCCATGCCTCTGGCGTGGTGGATGAGTCTGCCTTTCAGATGACCGCCGCGCTTGAAAAGAAGCTCTCCCCGGGGCTGTTCGCCACGGTGATAATCGGTCTGACCCTGGCAGCCTTTCCGGGTGCCTGCTTTTCTTCATTTATCGCCGCGAACAGTTTCAGAACGACCATGCCCAAGATTAACCCATTCATCTCCGTCGGCATCGGCGCGGTGGTCAGCATCATCCTTGCCGTGACGGGTATCGCGGGAAATCTGGCAGGCGGTTTTGGGCTGATCGGCGCTTCCTTCGGTCCGATCTGCGGCGCCATGATGGTGGACTATTTGCTCTCCGGTGGCAGGTGGACCGGTCCGCGCGCAGGGTTCAACCCCGCCGGCTGGATCGCTTGGGTATTGGGATTTATCGTTGGAATTCTTTCTAATCCAATGATCCCCGACATCGTCAGGCCGAATGTTCCCTTTGGCCCCGTGGCCTCTTTCATTGGCGTTGACAAGTTTTGGTCCCTCGTGTGCGTGTCTTGCTCTCCAGTGGCCGCGTTCATCGTTGGCACAGTAGTCTATTACCTCTGCGCCAAGATGGGCATGCGTTCCGCCGTGGTGCCGGTCTCCGGTGCGCTGGTCGAAGCGACGAAATAGTCCGCGGGATTGGTTTCTTGAAACCCGCCTTGGTCCTTCGGGCCGAGGCGGGTTTTTTCTTGCCGGTGCGGGGTTGTGGCAGGGCTTCTGCGAAAGCGCTCGGGACGACCGCAAGACGGGGCGGAGACTCATTGGCCCTCCTCACCACGGTGCCGCCCAGGGCTGACAAAGTCGGTCCACACTCTCCACTGGGGGCGAGGAGAGAGGGCGAGCCTTCGGACGGTCTGCCGACTGAAAGTCGGCGAAACGGCAGGTTGGAAAACCTGCGCTACGACTCTGGCAAGGCTGGAACATCTGAGAATGCGCGCGTCCGATCATTTATTGCCGCGAACAGTTTCAGAACGACCATGCCCAAGATTAACCCATTCATCTCCGTCGGCATCGGCGCGGTGGTCAGCATCATCCTTGCCGTGACGGGTATCGCGGGAAATCTGGCAGGCGGTTTTGGGCTGATCGGCGCTTCCTTCGGTCCGATCTGCGGCGCCATGATGGTGGACTATTTGCTCTCCGGTGGCAGGTGGACCGGTCCGCGGGCCGGGTTCAATCCGGCGGGCTGGATTGCGTGGGCGTTCGGGGCCGAGGCGGGTTTTTTCTTGCCGGTGCGGGGTTGTGGCAGGGCTTCTGCGAA
>JBAXTC010000755.1:0-3742 GCA_037130375.1 Verrucomicrobiota bacterium
CAACGAGGTTGAAATCGAACAGGCGGTCATCCTCCATGCTCCATACCGACTCGATCGAGGCCAGAACCATCGGCGCATGGGTGGTGGCGATAATCTGGACAGACTGAGGCCTGGCTTTGAGCAGGAGGGCTTTCGCCTCGTCGGGATTAGGGTCATCGGGAACGTGAGCGGTACTGAGTGGGCTTCCCTTGAGCAACAGGGACTTTACCACTTCCATCAGGGAAGGTAGGAAGACGCGCTGCCACTTGGGGTGAAGGTGAGCTTCGACCTCGTCGAACAAGAGCACGATGCGATTCGTTGGGGGCTCTTTTTTCAACTGGGAAACCCGGCGGTGCTCCTCCCATGCCCAAACCAGCAAATAAGCCAACGCCAGCACCCGGCGCATGCCGGCGGCGGCCTGGGTTACCGGAACGGCTCCATAAGGCATCGTGAGGGTCGGGATGTCCTTTGCGTCGTCAAGGCGGACCCGAACCCCCTCGCCGATGCGCAGGGTTTCCTCTTCGCCAGATGAAAGTGTCTCCAGGACTTTTTGAAGGAGCTGGAAAGCGCCGTTCCCCTTGAGGCGCCAGGTTTCCACGTCGCGGAGCAACCCGTTGCAGATTGATGTTTTTTGCCCTTCGGCTTCCTCCTCGAGACCTTCCCAGACCTCCTTTTTTGAAAATTGGTAGGCTGAAGGGCGCTGCGGGCCTTCGCCACCATCGCGCCAATAATTACGCGCCGGATCCCAGACGGAAAAGCCCCCATCAATACGTGCGTAAATCACGAGGCCCGGCATGGGCGGGCGGGCCTGCTGGCCTTTCCAGGTTTGATCCGAAAAGCGGTAATCCGCCTGGTTCTCGGCATTTTTTCCAGTCTTACCGATGATGGTGTATTTAATGGACGGTGGATCTTTCTTAGGGACAGTCGGGAAGGGGTAAAATGGCTTAGCATCCGCCCAGGTGCGCGTCAGGGCGTACCAACAGGCGTCCAGCAGGAAGGTTTTGCCGAGGCCGTTGTCACCGGTGACCAGGTTGAGGCGGGGGCCAAACTCCGCCTCCAAATCAGCCACCGGGCCGATTTGGTGAAGGTGCAGTTCTTTGATCATAACAAATTCCCGTTAGGATAATGTTCAGGCTAAACCATGTGCAATGGCGAAGGATTTGTTGGTTTGGCAGGCTTTCTTCACGCGGTCAGGCCAGTATTCCATGGCTTGCTGCGCCCAGTCGTAGTCGCCGGCTTCGAGTTCTTCCCACGCCTTCTCGGCGTCCTTCCACGCGGGAAGGAGTTCCCAGAGCGGAGCGGCGTTTAGCAGGACGCCGTCGTCAATGTGCGGGGTGTAGCCTCGCTCGGTAGTGCGCTTGAGGCGCTCGGCAAATTCCTGCACGTCGTCGAGCACGTCGGAGAGTTGGGAAATTTCTTTTTCCGCTGCACGACGATCGCGGGTGTCGCTGGAAAGGACTTTCGGCTTGAGGTCTTTGATTCGCCCGTTGAGCCAGTTGATTTTGACCTGGACGAACTGGTCTTTCACTCTGAACAGCGTGTCTTTGCTGAATTGCTCATGGAAGACCCAAACGGTAAATTTCTTTTTGGGCGATTGCAGCGGCCAATAGACCGGGCGCTTGCGGTGGAGTTGGTGGTGATATTTCCAGAATTGCCGGCCAATCCAGTCGCGCAACAATTCTTCGGGATCGCCGTCGCCTCCGGTGGCGGTGCGGATGGCGGCGTGGGCGGCGGCGCGGCCCAGCATGAGTTCGAGGCAGGCGAGGACGCGCTTGACGATGTCTTGCGGGTGGTCCTCGTCGGAAGCCATGATGCCGTCGGCATCAACCAGCTTGCGGATTTCGGCGACCACGTTGGCGGGAAAATCGCCGCAGCCCAACCCGCCGGGCACGCCGATTTGAAAACGACCCAGCACCGTGCCGAAGGCGTAGGAAAGCCAGTTGACTGCTACGGATTCAAGCGTAACGCCCTCATCGAAATCTTCCACGACCTCGCCCGCATCAGAGTCCGCATCCAAATCTTTTGCATCCGCAGTTTCGTCCGATAACGCAGAGGCTTGTGCTAACTCCTGCTGAATTAAGGCAAGGTCCTGGGGACTCAATGCATAAAGTTGAGATGCTTCTGCATCGACTTGCGACTCGATTGTCCGCAGCTTCTCACGTCGAATTTGGAAATCGCTTAAGCTTTTGTGAGGGGAGAAAAATTCAAACGCTTTTTCTTCCAATACATTTTCCTGCTTACTGAGAACCAATGCTTCCTTCACCTTAGACTCGAGCGCGGTAACGTCGCCGCGCGGAACTGGCAGCCGCTCGATGTCCCCAAGCTGATAGCTGATCGTCGGATTTAGCATATTGAGAAACACGTGGGCCAATCCCGAATTCAGCACACCCAACAACAAGTGTATCTCTTTCGGGAATGCTGATGATCCCTTCACGTCAAAAACAAAACCTCCAGGAGAGTGGCGGGCTGCAAAACGTGAACTCGAAAGGTCGCTCCAAGTGATTCCCTCGTTAAAGTAGAACTGGTGGCCGCCCAGCCACGTTCGCCCGAGGTATGGATAGGCTTCAAGAATTGCTTGAGAGACTTGTGCGCCATCTTTCAACCAGTCGATGACATAATCTTGATTTCCATACCAACGTTGCAGCCGTTCTCCCTTCATATACGGAAACCAGCGTTTAGACGATTTGTCGGCATCGGCCCTCGACCGACAAGAACGGTCGATGTTTGAAACACCGACTTCCCACCAAAAGCGGAGAAATCGTTTGTTATCCGATGTGCGGAGTCCTGCTACGGGAGAGCAGAGGCTGCCAACATTTGGAAGCTTGGCGAAGCAGTTTCTAATTCCTGCTGTCAACCAATATACCCACGGCTTGCCCGGAATGGCGTCAAACTCCTTCTGAACATAACTAAAGACGAGCGGGTGAGTTTGCCTGCTATTCGATGAGGCGAGTGCGCTTTCAAACGCGCGGCGCTTGCAGTCGGCATCCGGTTCATTAACCAACCGAAAATAGACCCCAGCCTGATCATCGCGCCGGCTTTCGTCAGGCTCGCGTCGCAGGATGAAGGCTGCGGTTTGAAGTGTGCCGGGATTGCCAACGGCAAACAAACCACCACCGAAGTGGGCCATCGCCTCAATGGCGACCTCCTTCAGCAGCTTCACCCGCATGTTTTCGTAACTGCTGATAAACATGAACGAGTGCATGGTTAGCATCCCCAGAAGTCCAGACTCGTTCAGGAGTTCCTGGCTACGGACAACGAAGGCGGCATAGAGGTCGCCTTTGCTCTCCTTATATTCCTCGGTCATGAGCGCGGCCAACCGTTTGTTCATCTTGCGCCCGGAGAGGTAAGGCGGATTGGTTGTCACCACGTCGAAGCGTTGGCGGATGACGCGCATGAAACGCAATCCCTTTGCCGTTTCGCTCACGAAATGTCCGGGATCGTTCCCCTGCGTGCGTGACGACTGCACGAAACCATCCAGATGCCGGAGCACTTGGTCTGTGAGAATATCGAAAAACTCGTCCAGCCCTGCCTGGGTCTTGAAGCTCTCCGTTTTCAAACCGGGAAAACCGAGGGCGAATTGCTGGTCCACTTCGGCTTTCCTCCGCTCTTCCGCAATGAGCCTTTCCAAGTCTTTTTCCAGCCGGAGCAAGCTGCCAAGATTGTTGGAATCCTTGAGCCGGGCGGCGGGCGCGCGGAGGATGCGTTCGTAAATCGGATGCGTGAACTTGGCCTGCTTGATGAATTCCTCAAACCGTCCGACGGT
>JBAXTC010000756.1:0-3737 GCA_037130375.1 Verrucomicrobiota bacterium
ACTACGCCCTGGGCCTGAAATACTTCTCCTACGCCGTGGCCCGCCGCAAACTTGCCGCCCGTCTCGCAAACCTATTTGGTGAAGGCGCAGGTTGAAAAATGAATTGTCCCGGAAGCCAAATCAAGGCAACTTCTTCCCCCAATATGGACCAGGTAAATCTCGGAATGATCGGCGGCGGGACGGTGGGCAGCGGCGTGTTTCATGCGCTGCAGCTCAACGGCGGCCTCATGGCCTCTCGCATCGGGGTGAAGGTCAACGTCCGCTCAGTTGCTGTGAAAGCCTTTGACGAGCCGCGTCCTTACGAGATCCCGAAATCCTGCATGACGACAGACTGGCAGAGCGTCGTCAATGATCCGCATGTGGACATGATCGCGGAGTTGGCGGGTGGCACCGGCATCGCCCGCACCATGATTCTGGCCGCCCTGAAGCTCGGCAAACCGGTGATCACCGCCAATAAGGCGTTGCTCTCGGCGCACGGCCAGGAGTTGTTTGCCACGGCCCGGCAACACGGGACGAACCTTTACTACGAGGCGAGCGTTTGCGGTGGCATACCCATCATCAAGGCGCTGCGCGAAGGTTTTGTGGGCAACCGCATCACCCACCTCTACGGCATCGTCAACGGCACCTGCAATTATATTCTCACCCGCATGAAGCTCGAGGGGGCGGATTTTGGGGCCGTGCTCAAGGATGCGCAGGCGCAAGGTTACGCCGAGGCAGAGCCGTCGCTCGATGTTGACGGCCACGATGCGTTGCACAAAATCGGCATTTTGGCTTCGCTGGCGCACGGGTTTTGGGTGAACCCGAATGACATTTATGTGGAAGGCATCGGGTCGATTACACGGACCGACATCCAGTTTGCCAACCAGCTTGGTTACACAATCAAGCTCTTGGGCATAATCAAGCGGGTCGAAGCAGCCGCCGCCAGCCGTCGATCATCCTCCGGTATTCGTCCCACGCCACCTTCCCGCATCCAGGTGTCGGTTTATCCGACGCTGGTTCCGGACGGGCACGTTTTGGCGAGCGTAAACCACGTTTTCAACGCCGTGTTCGTCCGCGGCGACATCGTGGGCGACACGTTGTTCTACGGCCGCGGGGCGGGCAAAGACGCCACCGCCAGCGCGGTGTTGAGTGATTTGGCCGATGCCGCGCTGGACTTGAAATTTGGGACCAAGCATCGGGTGCCGCCCTTTGTGCCGCATGAACACAACGGGGCGGTGGTGCAGATCGACGAAGTCGTGTCGCGCTATTTTGTCCGTCTCAATGTCGTGGACAAACCGGGTGTGCTCGCTAAGATATCCGCGATTTTCGGCGGTGCGAACATTGGCATTTCGTCAGTGATTCAGCCTGAGGGCCACGAAGGCGAGAGCGTCCCGCTGATTCTGATGTTGCACGACGCGCCCAACGGGGCGGTGACCCGCGCGTTGCAGAAAATTGGCAAGCTCGTGGTGGTCAAAGGCGCGCCCGTGATGATTCGGGTCGAGAATTTTGGATAAATGGATAAACTATGGCACTCATTGTTCAAAAATACGGCGGCTCCTCGGTGGGCAACCCTGAGCGCATCAAGAATGTCGCGGCGCGCGTAGCCAAATACCGCGCCCAAGGCGAGCGAGTTGTGGTGGTGGTCTCCGCGATGAGCGGCGTGACGGACAACTTGATCAAGCTGGCGAAGGAAATCATGCCGCTGCCCAATGAGCGGGAGATGGACGTGCTGTTGGCGACCGGGGAGCAAACGACCATTGCCTTGACCGCCATCGCGCTGCACTCGCTGGGCGTGCCGGCGGTCTCCCTCACCGGCGCGCAGGCGGGCATCGTAACGGATGGCGTGCATACCAAAGCCCGAATTCAAAACATCACGCCGAAGATGATTCATGAGTTGTTGAACCAGGGAAACGTGGTCATTGTCGCCGGGTTTCAGGGGCAAACCATCGAAGGTCAGGTTACAACGCTCGGCCGGGGCGGTTCGGATCTGACAGCCATCGCGCTGGCAGCGGCGCTCAAGGCTGATCTTTGCCAGATTTACACCGATGTGGACGGGGTCTATACGGCTGACCCGCGCATTGTGCCCACCGCGAAGAAGCTCGAGGAAATTTCCTACGATGAAATGCTCGAGCTGGCCAGCCTTGGCGCGAAGGTCATGCAGTCGCGCTCAGTGGAATTTGCGAAGAAATTTGGAGTCATTTTTGAAGTCCGCTCCAGCCTTAACGAAAACCCAGGAACCATTGTGAAAGAAGAAACCAAGAACATGGAAGACATCGTCGTGCGCGGCGTCTCGCTCGATAAGAACCAGGCTAAAGTAACGTTAGTGGCCGTGCCGGACAAGCCCGGCGTCGCGGCGCGTATCTTTAAGGCGATCGGCGACGCAACCGTCAACGTGGATATGATCGTGCAAAACATCAGCCACGGCAGCGGCACCCCCGCCACAGACCTTTCGTTCACCGTCGATAAGCCTGATCTGCTCAAGGCGGAGAAGGTCATCGATGGCCTGAAACAGGACATCGGTTTCGGCAAAGTCATCGCCACGGACAAAATCGCCAAATTGTCCATTGTCGGTGTCGGCATGAAGAGCCATACTGGTGTCGCCGGCAAGATGTTCGAGACGCTCGCCCGCGAAGGCGTGAACATCGATATGATTTCCACCAGTGAAATCAAGATCTCGGTCATAGTGGACCTGGCCAAAGGAGAGCAGGCCATGAAGGCGGTTCACGCGGCGTTTTTGGGGTAGGGATCCGATTTGCAGAAGAATTAACAGCGAAGACGGGAAGGCGCGAAGGTCAAGGGGAGGCGAAACGTGGCGACGGATGTTGAATGGGTTCAGCCTCGGCTGGTTGCGAAATAGTTCTTGATTGGATGGGCTGCCGCTTGACAGTATGGCATCAATACCATATATTGGATGGCATGAAGATGACAATGCACATTGATGATGAGTTGCTGGCCCGAGTGATGGAAGCCACAAGCACCACCAGCAAGACCAGGGCAATCGACCTGGCTTTGAGAGAAATGGACCGCAAGGCCAAACTGATGAAACTGAGCGCCGCCGGTCTCGGGTTGGCGCCGATCGAACTGAGGGAGGCGGTTGATCCTGCCTATGATCTCGAGGCAACGCGCCGTCGCGATACCGCAACCAACTATGGCCGCAAGCCCCGTGCTCGTTGATAGCAGCTTTTACATCCAGATGCTGCGCGAGGGCCGGGATCCCGTGCGTGCGTTGGCCCTGACCGCCGCCACACGAGGGCTGGCAGTTTGTGGCGTCGTTCGTTGCGAGGTCGGACGCGCGCTCCGACCGCCGAATGTGCGGGAACAATTCCACGCCTTTTGGGACGTGATGATGAATGTCCCGACGGACAATCGTCTCTGGGAACAGGTGGAGCAGACGCTTTGGGAACTGGGCCGCCGGGGCGTCACCGTGCCGCTGACTGATGCTGTCATCGCTTGCTGCGCTCAGCGCATCGGCGCAGTGGTGCTCACTTACGATCACCATTTCAGCCAAATCCCCGGCATCAGCGTCACCGACAAACTGGAAGTGTAAAACGGTTCCGCACGGTTCTCCGTGCAATAAGAACGTCAAAACCCGAATGCCTTGCGACTGGGATGCTCAAATCGTTTGCTGGAGGAAGAAATCCTTTGACTTGCGGCGGGCTGAAGGTTAGACTTCCCGCATGAACTGGAACCTGGGCCTGCTGCTATCGAGCGCGCTGCTGCTGAGCAGCGCGGCGGCGGGGTTCTAGTCGTCCACGAGA
>JBAXTC010000757.1:0-3734 GCA_037130375.1 Verrucomicrobiota bacterium
TACTCCTTGAGGTTTCGTTCGATGCTCTCGGCCGAGCCCAGCGGCACCCAGACCGACTCGCTGGGCTTGGCATTGTTGAAAGCAACGCTCCGGGTCCCGAGCAGCACCACTCCGTAGCGCGGCTCGAACGCGCTCTTACCCAGATAATGGTCGTAACGGATGAATTCCAGTAGCACTGCATTCTTGGCCAACACTGTCTGAATCTCTGGCACCGTGATGCGCAGCGATCGGCGCACCAGCCCCAGCGACGCCACATTCCGTGCCAGTGCTCGCTGCAGATCCTCGATCTGCTGCTCAAGCTGACGCCGGTCAGCCTGAAGCTTCGCGGACGCCTCGCGGCCGGATACACTTGGCAAGGTCATGTCAAGATCAGTCAACTTTCGTCCCTCTTCACGCAGATGTTCCAAAATTCTCTTTACGGCCGGGTTTGTTGACTCTTGCGCGACCAGTTCATCCTCTAGGAGCGAATCCAGAACTACCCCCTTGCTATGCACTACAATCCCCGCCAAATCGTTAGCATCGCCCAATGTTGCAAGAAGATCGTATGGGTGGCGTTTTCTCTGAAAAACCATCCGTTGACGCTCCGATGTGAAAGACAGGACGGTGGCGAGTCCCGCCTCATAAGCCCTTTTCCCCTTTCTCGCATTGGTAATGGCTAGGTCGTCATGCCCCACCTTGATCATGAGGAAACCAAAGTCTTGGTAAAAGTCGGCCATCGCAGGATATGCAAGACCCAAGACTTCCTCCATAACCTCTAAGCTCTTCGTGAATAGAGGCTCAGCCTTCGAATAGTTCCCGCTGCCTTGATACAGCAGAGCTAGATTCTTCATAGAAATCGCGGTGTCGGAATGTGCTGCACCCAAGACCTTTTCGCGGATCTTCAAACTTTGCTGATACAATTGCTCCGCCTTGTCGAACTCACCCATGTGGCGATACGACTTCGCGAGGTTGTCCATTACCGCAGCGGTATCCGGGTGCTCCATTCCCAACACGCCTTGGCATATCTTCAAGCTCCGCTTGAAAAGAAGTTCTGCTTTTTCACACTTGCCTATCGTGTCATATAAGCTAGCGAGATTGTTCACCGACATGGCAGTATCGGGGTGGTCCGGGCCAAGAACCTTCTCCCTAATTGCGAGGCTTTGCTGGTACAAGGATTCCGCTTTGGCGTAGTCAGCTATGCTATTATATAAAACAGCTAAGTTGTTTAGCGACGTGGCCGTGCTGGGATGCTCCGGCCCCAGGACTTTCTCCTTAATTGTGAGGCCTCGCCGGCAGGCCGCTTCCGCCTTGGCGTAGTCGCCTGTATCTGTATACAATGCGCACAGACTGTTTAGCACGCTCGCCGTATGGAGGTCCTCCTGGCCAAACACTTTTTCGCAAATCTTCAAGCTCCGCTGGAAATATTCATCGGCTTTCTGGTAATCCCCCTTGTGGTAATAAAGGCCGGCTAGATTATTGAGTGACGCGGCTGTGTACGAATGCTCGCGGCCCACGAGCTGCTCGTAAATATTGAGGCTCTGCTGAAACAACGGCTCCGCTTTGACATAATGCCCCGTGCGCTCATATAGGCCCGCAAGGTCGTTTAGCGCTGCGGCAAAGCCTTGATCTCGTGGTCCGAGAACCTTCTCTCTTATTTTGATGCTCCGCAAGTAAAGGGATTCCGCTCGCTCGTAGTCGCCCATCGTGTAATATAGACCCGCCAAGCTGCTTAACGAACTGGCTGTGTCAGGATGCTCAAGTCCCAAGATCTTCTCCCTTATTTTCAAGGCCCGCTCATAAAAAGCCTTGGCGTTCGTGTAATCTCGCGCGCGCTCGTAAACCCAAGCTAGATCGTCGAGGGAAATGACGGTGTTAGTGTGCTCGAAACCATACATTGTCTCATTGGTGGCTGCCCATCTTTTCGCGAGGGAAATCGCTTCTGTCTTTCTGCCGGCCTCGACCAACGCTGTCAGTTGTGCCTCCATTTCCGCAATGGAATTGGTGGGTATCACCTGTGCCATCAAGACGAAGTGCAACAGGCTGATGAAAAAAATGAGGCTCCCCCGCAGATTAGGCTTAGCTACTTTGAGAAGCATAATGGTGGGTCGTCAATGGGCAGTTGTTTTTCACGCCTCAGACCCGCCAAGCTTGCCTGATTTCGTTTGCGACATGGTCGAGGTCAAGGAACATAGTCGCCTGCGAAACCCCGAACCGGCGGAGTGACACCAGTAGATCGCTTTTCCTGCGACTTGGGATGACATGCTTTTCCAGGCAGGGAAGTTTCTGGGCGGTGAATTCGAACTCCTTCTGCGAGTTCAGTCCCAGCGGAGGTGTATGGAGGGTGAAGCAGGAGCCTTGCTGTAGCATCCTTCCGACGAAGATGTCTGGGATGACCGCAAAGATTTTGGCGTCGAAATTGATTTCGTCGTCCTTGAACACCGCAGCAACCGTTTGCGCAATGCGGTCGTCTCGCATGTCCAGCGGCTCGCCCAATCCCTTTGGGTTAAGCACGAATATCACGCCGTCTTCACCCGGATCGCCCGAAACAGCGAAATAGAGCGCGGCCAACGGATTGAGAGTCCAATCCAAGAGCCGAGTTGGCAGCCCGTGGTGCCGAGCGAGAAAGTAGCGGAAGACCCAATCCTCACCCGCAGGAACGAGAGATGCGCTCATTCGCCGGAACTGTCTATTGAGCGTACGCTCCTTATTCCAAAGTCTATGCAGTTTGGGAAAAACCTGGCTCTCGTCCTGATCGCAAGATGACGAGAAAGGTGGGCGGAGAATGCCGGGTTGGGGTTCCAGGACTTTACCCTGCCCGCGGTACCAGATCGTCGGAAAGCCCAGGCCGGGATCAAGGAATTTGGCCTCCCACGCAGTAGCAATTCTCTCGACATCGGCAATCGCTCCGATCTCGTTCAAGGTGGCTTTAGACATATTTCTGTTCACATCCGGTAATGACGCGTTGGAATTGGCTCTGAAACCTGGGCGCTGCTTGCTCATTTGATTCCACCGGTTGATAGGGCTGTCTGTCCGAAGGCCGCAACTACTTCCCTAAGCACGGCGGACAAATCTCGTTCGTTCCCCACAGGAAATCTCTGTTCGGTCTGCTGCAAGCTCTCCTTTAGCGTGGCCGCGAGGTTCAGATTCTCCTGTGCTACTCCTAGTGTGGAGTTCTTCAGAAACCCCGAGGCTGCTGTGCTCCGCGTTTGTCCCATCGAATCCAGCATGGCGAGTTGAACGAGCGGCTTGGAATTAACATTCCTGGCAGTATTGCCGATCAGGCAGGGCCAGTTGAGGGACACCAGAATCACCGCAGCGGCGGCTGCCGTGCCCAACCCGAGCAACCATCGCCATTGCGGGACCATCCCCACTACAATTTCCTTCCAGGTTGGCTGCGGAGGCAGACTCTGCTTCACCGCAGCGCGCAGGCGCACACGGGCGTAGCCCGGCAATTCTGCGGCCTTCACATGCTCGTCCCCGAGCAAGGGCAACACTTCCTTGGCGAAGGCGACATCTGCCTGTAGGCTCTCAAGTTCCGCCTCGAACTCCGGATGGCTGGCAACCCGCGCGGCCAGTTCGGACCGCTCAGCTTCGCTGGCGCGGCCAGCGAAGACTTTCAGGGCCAGGTCGGTAAAGAGTGGATCGTTCACGTTCACCAAAGTAATAATCGCAAATAGTCTGCCGCTTCTTTCAACAAATCGGGGTGCTCTTTCCGCTCCTGGCGCATGGCTGCCAGACCGCGCTGGATATAGACG
>JBAXTC010000758.1:0-3734 GCA_037130375.1 Verrucomicrobiota bacterium
GGTCAAAGAACGCCGGGGCCACGTCCAGAATGTTGGCCGCGATGTCCCACACGCCGTACATGCCGTGAACATCGTTGTAGAGAAACGTCTTCTTCGAGCCGGTGCCGGCCAGCCAGACATCCGCACCGTTGCCAGAGGCCGAATTGCCCCAGATGATGTTGTTATAGACGTTGAGTAGTTCCACCACACCATTCACCTGACAGGCCAGGCCGCCGCCACTGCCTGTGGTTGTGTTGTCGGTGACGGTGTTGTTGACCATGGTCAGCGAAGATGATGGATTCACGTAAATGCCTCCGCCCTGCGAAGTTGAGCCCGTCTGTATATTCTTTGTCACCAGATTGTTGAACAACTTCACGGCCAAACTGCTGGCATAGATACCGCCTCCAGCCTGCCCCGCGGAGTTGCCTCGGAGGATATTGCGAGAGACTGTGTTTGTCTGGCTCGAGGAGACATACAGTCCTCCACCTTGACCTTGAGCTGCATTTCCAGTGAAGGTATTCGAATCGATAGTTGCGACGTCGTAGCAGCACGCTCCCCCGCCGACAGCGCCTGAGTTTGCGTTAAAAGTGTTCCCCGTTATTACAGCAGTTCCGAAGCAGGTCAGTCCGCCACCTGCTCCGTAGGTCAAAGAATTTCCGTTGAAGGTATTTCCGGTAATCGTCGCCGGCGTGTAACATCCCAGACCACCAGCATCCCCATTACCCCCGAAGTAAGTAGTATTGCCGCTGAAAGTATTTCCGGTAACGATTGCTGAGCCTGAGCTGCGGAGGTAACCAAGCATGGCCCCACCACTGCCATTAAAACACGTATTTGCGGCGAAGACATTGTTAGACAGTATGATCTGGCAACCTGAGATGGGAAGGTTGCAGGTTGCCGTGCCAGGGGTGCCGACGTTATTACCTCTGAATGTGTTTCCTGCAACGACAATAGTCACGCCGCTGTTCACAGAAGCTCCACCGTCCCCGTTTCCAGTGAAACTGTTGTTAAGCAGGGTGATTATCCCACTGCCACCGATTGACACACCTTGCGATTGGTTTCCGCTGAACCTACTGGCGGTCACGAGAACTGTTCCACTACCGCTGAAGGTCATACCGACGAAGTTCGAACTAATCGTGCAAGCACCCACGGCAGCAGCTCCGTTGATGCCTTGGATTTGAACACCGCCGCTACCGGATCCTGCTTTGCCAATCACGACAGAGTTCGTCACGGTAATGTTCTGACCCGAGGCAATTTCCAAACCCATTCCGCTCGTGCTGCTGTTTGTCGGGGAAAGAAACCGGCAGGAATCCACCAAGAGCGTGCTGCCCGTCCCACCCGCGATGCGCAGGGCACCTTTAGCACCATCACCGCAGTTGCGCAGGAAAGTAATGCCCCGGACAGTGAAATTTCCAGTGCCGGTGTTGGCCAGGTTCATATCCCGACCCGTGCCCGCGCCGTCGATGCTGATCTGGGTGTTGGTGGTGCCCGTCTCGCCTTGCAGCAGCAAAGCCCGGTTCTCGGCGCTGTTGAAATTGAAATTTCCCGTGTAATAGCCCGCCGCCAGGTAAATGTTGTCATCCGCGCCATTGGCCGCCGCCAGGGTGAGGGCGTTCTGGAGTTCCTGGGCCGTGGTCACGTGGAAGTCCACCGCGCGGGTCGGCGCAATGCTCAGCAGGGTTGCGGCGGTGAGCGCGGCGAGCCGTGTGGCCAGACATCCTCTCCCCAACGATCTCCTTTCCAGGAGAAGTGGGAGAAGCCGTCGAGGGCCGGGTCTGTTGGCTGCGTGCAGGCGCGGCGTTTCGACCGCGGGATTAGAGTGTACTTGCATGTAATGCATTGTGTTCATCTTATTCATGACGTTTCTGCTGATAGGATGTTTTTTGGTGATGCGCCGCCGTGTTTTGGCGCTACGCGAGTTAATCGTTCATTGGCCCTCCAGCCACTCCTCGATCTCGTAGTCCTTCTTGAGGGCAGGCTTGCGGTCTTCTTTTGGCAACCAGACGCGCAGGAGCAGTCCGCGGTATCCAATCGCCATGGGCGGGTCCAGCTGCTTAATTCCGACCCAACTCTCTCCAGTGAAACTCCAAGTAATGCGGCCTGTGTTTAGCGCTGCGACGGCCCCTTTTAATTCCAAAGCGTTTGTGAAAGATAGGCCATTTGTTACCGTTACCGTCAGATTTGTTGCATAATAAACCTGTGCGGGAATGCGAAGCCAAACGAGGTTGCGCTTGTAGTAGGTCTGCCAGTTCCAAGGGAGGAGGAACCTCCACGAGGTCTCGTTGGAGTAGAAGCGAGCGGACTTGAGTTTGTCTCGGTAAGGCTTCTTGACTTGCTCGATCCCAAACTCTTCCCGAAGATCACAAATAGTCGCGCCGACAGAATATGCCCCTTCGGCCTTTACGGATATGTAGCGTTTTGTGTTCAAGGCGGAGTTGACCGCAGCCAAGCCCTCAATGGGAATATTCACGCCGACTGCGGTTGTTTGCTTAAGGGTCATCTCTGGAAACTGATGATAATTCGTTTTTAGGAGGCTTGTGGCCAAGCTTAAGCGGAAGGCAGGTACTGGCTCGACCTGGCCATCCTTCCAGAAGGCCGGGGGCTTCTTAAGGTAGCGGTAGACGTCTCCCACAGGAACGTTGCTGGACAAGGGCATGATCGGGGTGATTTGAAGCTCCCCGATCGACCTCTTCCACTGGTAATTCATCGTGTGAGAGCAGCCTGCGGCGGCGAGCAGGAGCACGATGGGCAGTGACTTAAGGAGACGGGATCTGTTCAGACTGCAATGTGCCATAGCCACTAAACTTCTTATGAGCATCTTGCTCACACATTTCCCCCTTTGTCTGCCGTTTGTATTTCGGGTCACCACATCAAAAGCATTTCAAACCGCAAACACTTCAGCAATGGCGGTGAATTCACGTTTGTGAACGGGCTCCAGACTCGGCTCCGAACTCCCGAGTTAACCGTCCCGGACGCAGTCTGTCGGCTCGGGCGAGAGCAGAGCGCACCAAGGCACCTTCAGAACTGCGCCCAGGAGCGGTAAATAGAAGATCGAAGGGGTGCGTTTCCCGGACTCCCACTGCGACCAGGTGGATTTTGCGACACCGAGTTTGTCGGCAGCCTGCTTTTGGGAGAGATGCTGTTGCAACCGCCAATAGGCGAGGTTGCCGGGGAACCGCGCCGCTTGGGCCGCGTTCGTGGTTGGACAGGATTTGCCGCATTGCTCCATGATCGTGCTGGCTGACATCCGGCCATGAAGCATAAGGGCGCGAACTCAACGCGCCCTGTCTCGAGGCACCACGAAGCGCCTTGCACACAAGCACGCCGAGCCGCGCCCGATTGGGCGCGGCTTCGGACGATTGTGTGCAGGGCTTGGAAAATTCGTGGTTTTCGAGACAGCCCGCAGCCGAAGCTACGAAGTATTGTTATTCGATCTTTTTTGCTACATTGCTTTCTTTCCTGATGGCCGACAGATTACCACACATTGGCAGTGGCCTGCAATGGGTTTTCCGGGGACGGTCTATGTCGCCCGTAACTCGTCAGGCAACCGGCCAGTCCGTTGATGACGGAGTTAACGCGCCGCCGGCGAAGGCGCGAAGCGCAGTTACCCCTGTTGCGCTCGAAGATTTTCGCCAGCCCGTATATCTGGGCCGCCTTCACCCGTGCGCATCTCATCTTTTGGCCTTCCCAGAGTCGTAGCGCGGGTTTTCCAACCTGCCGTTTCGCCGACTTTCAGTCGGCAGACCGTCCGAAGGCTC
>JBAXTC010000759.1:0-3708 GCA_037130375.1 Verrucomicrobiota bacterium
TTTTCCGTAGCACGCTCGGCCATCAAGCGGCCTTTGCGCCAAGCGACGGTCCATCTGCTCAGAAAGGTATCAGGTGTGCTACTCCTTTCGGGCGCGATTGGCGTTGTGAGAAAATTGGGGTGGCGCACTTTTTTTCACTTTTTTGCATATTCCCGTTGACAAGGTGAATGGCCTATGCGTAAATACAATGTAAATACATTGCATGGGCGTTACATATACAGTTGAGTCCTTATGGAGTTCGATTGGAATAATCCGCCTTTCAATTTAGATAGCTCTTTGACGCTGCAGGAAATCGAAGAATCGTTCGAGGATCCTTTTGCGGTGCGGTTATTGCCGGATTCGCCCCGGTTTTCGGTTCAGGCCCGGTTTTTTAACCTGGGAACCTCGGCTGGGGGAACGGGCATTTTCAGTGTTTACCGGACCAACGGCAAACAGATTCGGGTTCTTTTCGCCCGGCCATTCGAGCCTGAAGAACGGTTTTTCTACCAGCGAAAAGTCGATCAGATGTTAGCGAAGTAGCAGTTTAACGACAGATGAACAGAGACGAACACAGATTTACAGCCCGTTGCGGCACCGATGGTGTCTGGAGCTATCCAGGTTCATCTGCATTTCGGTTGGTTCAACTGCCGGGCTGAGGAAAGACGATGCGCGCAATTGCCAAATGGGAAGAAGTGCCTATCTTCGACAGCGAAGAGGCCGAGGCGGTTTTTTGGGCTGAGAACAAGCCCGACCTCCGCCTCATGGAAGGGGCAGTCGCAGGCAACTCCGAGGTTGCCGAGTCGGTTCTCATTACGCTGCGGATCGATCCGCGAATGCTGGCGCGGATCAAGCGGCTCGCCCGCTCGCGGTATTTGAATTACCAAAGCATGATCAAACAATGGCTCAGCGAACGCATGGAACAGGAACTGCGAGAACGATGAAAACTCAACACACCAGGTCGGAGACTGGAGACTGGAGATCGGCAACCGAAGCACTGGGCAGTATCGGTCAGACGCGGCCCATGCCCCGCTCCATCCGCCCTTTGTCCTCCGGTTTCACCCTGATCGAGATGATCATCGTCATCGGCATCATCCTTATTCTCGCGGCGATGGTTTTTCCAATCACCGGTGCGGTCAAGAAAATCCAAGTCCGCACCCGGGCGCGCGGCGAACTCACCCAAATGGAAACCGCCATCGAAGCTTACAAGGCCAAACTTGGCTTTTACCCTCCGGACAACGGTACCAATTACCATGTCAACCAGCTCTATTATGAGTTGCTCGGCACGACGAATATCGGGACGGCAACCGCCCCGGTTTATCAGACCCTGGACGGCAGTTCACGAATCACGGCCGCTTCTCTCAGCACTTTTATTACAAACGTCTCCGGATTCATGAACTGCGCCCGGGGTGGCGGCGGTGATGAAGGCCCAACCGCAAGGCCGTTCATCAAGGGTCTGAAGCCCAGCCAATGGTTGACGGTCACTAACATGAGCGGCTTACCCACTCCCATTTTTGCTGTGCTTGGAGCCGGTCTCGATGGGTGGGAGTTGCTTCAAGCTGCGAACTCCTACAAGATCAATCCCTGGCGCTACAACTCATCCAACCCACGCTACAATCCCAAGTCCTTTGATCTGTGGATCGATGTGCTGGTTGGTGGCAAAATCAACCGCATTTGCAACTGGAGCGAACAGCCGCTCGTCGTCAGCACCCCTTACTAATGCAATGAAAAATCATACTGCCACTCCCCTCCGCCTGCGCATAGTCGCCTCACGCCTCACGCCTCACGCATCAGGCCTCACGCTCCGCGCCTTTACCTTGATCGAACTGCTTGTCGTCATCAGCATCATTGCGATTCTTGCCGCCCTCCTATTGCCGGTTCTGTCGCGCGTCAAGGTGAAGGCTCAGGTTCAGAAGAGTCAATTGGAAGCCAACCAGATTGCCAATGCGATTCATACCTACGAGTCCGACTACAGCAAGTTTCCAGTCTCCATTCCGGCGATGAACGAAGCTTCTTTGGTGGGAGCGGACTTTACCTACGGCACGTATGGCCTCACCGACATTAACAAGCCGAACAAACCAGGGAGTCCCGCCAGCCCGTATGCCATTCTGGCCCTCGATGGGGCCGGGAACCCGCTCAAGTATCAGACCAACAACGCCGAAGTGATGGCGGCGTTGCTCGACGTCGAGTATTGGCCGGCCGCGCCAACCGTAGCGACCATCAACCTGAACCACGTCAAGAACCCGCAGCGAACCAAGTACCTCAATGCAAAGATGTCCGGCGACACATCTTCGGCCGGGATTGGCACGGATGGGGTCTATCGCGACTCCTGGGGTCTTCCCTATTTCATCACCATCGACCTCAACTACGATGACAAAGCCCGCGACTCCTTTTATCGCTCAAAGAGCGTTTCCCAAAGCAGCGGCACGGCTGGGTTCAATGGACTGTTCAATAGTCACACCCCGCCAACCCCGGCCAATGGCAACAGCGACTTTTTTGAGTGCAATTCTCCCGTCATGGTCTGGTCCGCCGGCCCGGACAGAATGGTAAATCCCAGCGCTGCGGCCAACGTTGGTGTCAACAAGGACAATATCCTGAGTTGGAAGCAATGAAAACCAGGCGACAGGACTACAGGACTACGGGACCACGTCTCACGTCTCACGTGTCACGTATCACGCATCACGTATCACGCATCACGCATCACGCATCACGTATCACGCATCACGTATCACGCCCCCACGCCTTCACGCTGATCGAGCTCCTGACGGTGATCGCCATCATGGGGATTCTCGCCGCCATCGCGCTGCCGAGCCTCAACAGCCTCAAGCCCAACGCCGCCGCGGCCGCCACCCGCCAGATGCTTGATGCCGTGAACCACGCCCGCCAGCTTGCGATCAGCCAGCGCACCACTGTCTATATGGTCTTCGTGCCTCCCAGCTATTGGACCGACGCGGCTTACAATTATGCGAACTGGAGCACCAACGACCAGACCATGGTCACCAGTCTGTTCGACAAGCAACTGGTCGGTTACGCTTACGTTTCGTTGCGCAGCGTGGGCGATCAGCCCGGGCTCGACGCGAGCCATAAGCGTTATTTGTCATCCTGGCGAACCTTGCCGCAGGGTGCCTACATTCCTCCGGAAAAGTTCACCCCCTACAATTCGCTCAGTCTGCCCCCGCGGGTCTTCCAAATAGTCACCAACGGCATCAACGCCTACAAGGTGTTCGCTTTCAATCGGACCACCAGTGTCCCCTTTCCCACGGAGACGACCCGGCCATTCTCGACGGCACGGCCCTACATCAGCCTTCCGTATATCGCCTTCGACGGCTCGGGCCAGCTAGTATCGGGTTCCGGCACGCAGGCCGAGTTCATCCCGATTTCGCAGGGGTCGGTCGCCTTTCCACGCGATCCCGCCACCCGGCAGGCCATTGCGCAGCCGCCCTCAGTTCGGGAAGTGCCTCCCGGCAACACCACCAACAATTTCAACCTTGTCTATATTGACCAATTGACCGGCCGCGCCCGCATCGAACACACGAAGGTCCAATGAAAACAGCCCTCAGGAGACAGCAGACAGAAGTGTCCGGCGTGCGCCCCGCACCGCGCACCCCGCAGTCCGAGTCACGCCTCGCGCATTCGTCATTTCCCTCTCGCCATCCGTCCTCCGTTTCCGGTCCTCCGTCCTCCGTCCTCCGACCTCCGTCCTCCGTCCTCCGTCCTCAGTCCTCCGTCCTC